>CALLMA010000073.1 GCA_938008015.1 uncultured Celeribacter sp. | reverse complement strand
TGCAGTATCTGTGACGCTCTATTTGTCTTTAAAACCACAGCATTCAAGCAATCGCAACTAGTCTTTTCCCAAAGCAACGAAAACTTGCACAGCATCCGCCCACCGGCCCCTTTTGATAAAGCTCAAAACTCACCACATGATTTTGAATCCAATTTTTATGATGAATTATTCGTTTGGTAGGTAGTATGTAATCTGAGCGAGAGTGCAATTTAATTGCATTAGTGTATTATTTAGAAAATCATTATGAGGTGCAACATTGATCGCAAATTTATCACTTCTCACTGACGCTATAGGCGCCAAGGGCTTATAGTTTGAAACGGCAAATTTTATTATTTGATCGACAACATGTACATTTTGATTGATCTCTAAGTTTATACCGATTGTATTTTCCATAGATATGTAAAAGCTGCCAATGTACTTATTACATATTTCTACTATGTACCATGATCTATAAGGGTTGTTGCAAACAAAGTCTTTATGTTGTGTGAATAAAGGCTTTGTTTTGTGACTTATTTGGTGCTCTCTTTGATTAAGGAGCGAATATAAGATTTGGATTTGGTCATCATTCGGGATGACTCTATGAAAAGCGACTTTATTCATATTCTATACTGATGTTAAATTTATCAATTATTCTTTTAGATCTTTCATAAACGTTTAATTTGGCCCTTTGCCAATCTGACCTGGTTAACCCTAGAAAAAAAACGCCAATTCGCTTCTCGTCCTTTACTATATTCTCTCTCCTAAATCCTTCTTGCTCAAATCCAAATTTTTTGTGCAATTTTACAACGGTGCTATTGGTTTCTATGACCTCACAATTTAGTTTTTCGAGGTTTAGTTTCTCAAAAACAAAATTGATCAGAGCAAATTCTAAAGCAGCGCCTAGGCCGCCGCGCACATTCTCATCTAAATAAAACGCCCAATCTGCCTTTTTATGCAACCAGTCAATTGAATTAACAGAGACGACCCCAGACACAGCATCACCAACAAACACTATGAACACGATTTGCTTTCGATCAAATGCTAATCGTTTAATCCAATCTTGATGTTCTTCCAGCGATATCAGATGTTCATTATACATCGATCTTCGAACCGCGAGTTGGTTTCTTATATTTCTTACAGCGTGTTGCTCTGAAGCATTACACTTTGTAATATCATGTAATCTTATATCATATGTCATGAACCATCATTCTTTACGAGACATCCAAATTTGGCTTCCATCAAATAATTATTTATAATAATAGGTTTTAAAAAGAAACACAAAACACCATCCACAGCATTTGATACTCTTCTACATTAAAAGCTGACTTAAAAGTTCGGCGCGCGCCCAATCTTCTGGCGTGTCGATATCAATAGCTCTTTCGAAAGGGATTTCAACTCCATTTGCGCCATCCCATACATGGGAATCTGCTGACCGCCATGTTTTGGCTCGCGCCCAATAAAACTGCCCCACATCAAAATAGTATTTCGGTAAATCTTGAGATCTTTTAGGCATAGAGTTGTGATCTTTTGGAGAAAACGAGTTTCCATGCTTAACATAGGCTCGATCAATTGGCGTTGGATATTCGCACAAACTTAAGGCCCATTGAGCGCCCCCCTCCAATTGCTCCCGCCCTTTTTTAATATCCTCAGGACGCACAAAAAGAGCTGTCGCATATAAGCAGCAGACAGCATCCGCCTCGGCGAGATTTAATCGTGATACAGTATCTGATATTACTTCAGTAGTGCCAGTATAATCGTCCGACAAACTTGCGTCACGCAGATAAGGGATTTCTGCTCCGAAACTTTCTGCGATCTGCGCAATTTCCTCATTATCTGTTGATACGATTATACGATCAAAGATGTTCGATTGTTTTGCGGCGTTTATTGGCCAATAAATAGCAGGCTTGCCATTAAATATTTTTATATTTTTTTTCGGAATTCTTTTAGAATTACCCCGAGCAGGAATGATTAAAATATTCATATAGACAGCCTCAAGATTTCAAGATCATACTCTGAACAATTGTACTATATGCGTGATAAATACAATGGCGAGTATCAATGTATTCTGACGTTTCTGTTGTAAAACGGCCTTGTTGCGCGAAATTCTAGATTGTTTGATTTTAGAGTGGGTTGAGGAGACTTTTAATGAGCGCAGGTTTCAAATGACGTTATCACCCGAGATTAGATTATCCTTTGTGCGGCCCGTTGAGATTGTCGATGAGGCGCGGTTATAGTGACTTATTCGCGCCAAACATTGACTGAAATATAAGAAATCACTGTTTCCCTGCTGTCAGTGACGCATAGTGCTAAAGTAGCCATGCGAACCGCGAATTGAATACAGAAGGCAAGTGTCCGCAGGGCATAGAACATCGATAGACCAAATATCTGAAAAATGTCGTCGAAGCAGATCATGGCAAGTTGGAGTGGCTGATAAAGCAGATTTTAGGCTTCAAAAGCATGAAGGCGGCCTGTGCCGCAATCAAGGGTGTGAGGTCATCCGGGTTTTGCGTTTGGGGATGACGTCATTGCTGATATGATGCATGTACTCGAAAATCGTTTGAAATGTTGCATCAAAAGAAGGGGGTCTGACCTCTTGTTTACTTATCTTTTGCAACAGGGTTTCCGCGCTGTGCGCTCGTTGTGTATCTAGTATAAAGCTGGGCCAAAGTAGTCTTGCATGCGCGCAATGATTTGATCTCTGACTTGACGATAAAGATCAAGCTTGGCCTCTCTGCTTTCGCTTCGTGACGCAGGATCCATGATCGGCCAATGAATGACCTCTGTATGAAACGCTTTGGTGCGCTCGAGGGCGAGTTGATGCGATGTTTCGGAGAGTGCGATGATCAAGTCATAAGATGTGATGTCGTCGCCAATTTCTGTCATTTGATCGAAAGAGCGTGATCTGTGACGATGCAATGCGATATCGAGCTCTTCACACACGGTAATCGCAAATCCATCGATCTCCATGTCGTTGCGCACGCCAGCCGATTGCACATAAGATTTTGTGCCATATCGCTTTTTCATCAGCCCTTCAGCCATGGGGGAGCGGACGGCATTGTGATCGCAACAGAAGAGGATCGCTTGTGGAAAACTTGCTGTCATGATGAAACCTTCCAGTGCAATACGCAAACGAGTGTGAACAGACGTCTTGCGGTATTCTTATCGATTTCCACCTTGCCTTCAAGGCGCTCTTGCAAGATGCGTGCGCCTTCATTGTGGATGCCGCGCCTTGCCATATCGATTGCTTCAATCTTTATTGGCGGGAGGTTTTTTACGGCATCGAAATAGCTTGCGCAGATTTGAAAATAGTCTTTTACCACCTGTCTGAATGGCCCAAGTGAGAGTTGGAATTGGTTGATCGCTTGCCCATCTTCGCTCTTTATATCGAAGATTAGGCGTCTGTCGCGATTTGCTAATAAAAGTCGGTATGGGCCTTGGGTTTCAGTGTTGGGAAGAATGAATTCATTTTCTTCGAGCAGGTCTGAAATCGCGGCGTTTCTCTCTTGTAGGATCTGCTCCGTTGGATGCGTGATGTCGCTATCTTCTATTTTTACATCTATGAGGCTACTCATCTCAGCCCTCATTCTTTCTGTTGTTGATGTGCTGTAGGCGGGCTGTCACAGATAGGCCGTGCGCTTGCAGGGATTCGGAAGCGGCGAGGCGCTCAGCGGCTGGGCCGATCGCTTGCAATGCAGATGGGGTCATCTTTGCTAAGGTGGTGCGTTTCATGAAGTCTAAAACGGAGAGGCCGGAGGAGAAGCGTGCTGAGCGCGCTGTTGGCAAGACGTGGTTGGGCCCGCCAATATAATCGCCAATGGCTTCAGGCGTCCAAGCGCCTAAAAAGATCGCGCCTGCGTGGTTGATCTTTTGGGCCAATGCATCTGGATCCGCCACGCAAAGCTCAAGGTGCTCTGGGGCAAATTTATCGGAGATCTGAGCGGCTTCTTCTAAGTTTTTAACGGTGATAACGATGCCAAAATCTTGCCACGACTTTGCGGCAATATCTCTGCGCTCTAGTGTTTCAAGGTAAGCTTCAATCGAGGCTGTGACTTGCGCACCAAAGGCCTCACTATCTGTGATAAGTATGGCTTGAGCGCTTTCATCATGCTCAGCTTGCGAGAGCATATCGAGGGCAATCCAGTCTGGGTGGTTATCTTTATCGGCAATAACCAAAATTTCAGAGGGGCCTGCAATCATATCAATGCCGACTTTCCCAAAGACACGGCGCTTTGCAGCGGCAACGAACGCATTGCCTGGCCCTGTTATTTTATCAACAGGGGGGATGGTCTGAGTGCCATATGCGAGGGCTGCAATGGCTTGTGCGCCGCCAATTCGGTAGATTTCATCGACACCTGCAAGTTTCGCGGCGAAAAGGACAAGTGGGTTCACCTCGCCGTTCGGTGTTGGGACTGTAATGGCCAATCTCCCGACGCCTGCGACTTTGGCTGGGACCGCGTTCATCAAGACGGATGAAGGGTAGGTTGCAAGGCCGCCTGGCACATAAAGGCCCGCCGCACTCACAGGGCCCCAGCGCCATCCTAGTGTGGCGCCCGTCTCATCTGTCCATGTTTCATCATGGGGAAGTTGGCGTTCGTGATATGCGCGAATGCGGTTTGCGGCGAGTTCGAGTGCCTGAGCATCCTCTGGAGAAACTTCTTTGCAATAGGCTTCAACCTCATCATCTGTAAAGCGCAATTGCTCTGCGGTGATATCGAGTTTGTCAAATTTGGAGGTGAGTTCGAGAACGGCTGCATCACCTTTCTCTCGCACATCATGAATAATACCTGCGACAATTTGATCAACATCAGGGCTATCTTCGCGCTTTGCGCCGAGAAGCTCTGTGAGTTTGATTTCAAAATCTACATCGGATGTACTTAGAAAACTGGGCATTTATCTCTCCTATCGTCTCGACATACATGCCCAAGAACTGCGTCTCAAGCGGATATTGAAGTTTAGCCTAAGGCCAATCTCCAAGATGTTGCTGCCAGAGCGTCAATGCTGCAACGGCTGCTGTATCTGCGCGCAAAATACGAGGACCCAATGCGACTGCATGCGCGTAAGGCATGGCGTGCAAGATGGCTCTTTCTCGATCCGAAAACCCACCCTCTGGTCCAATTAAAATAGCCCATTTTTCACCGGATGCTTTTTGCAAGGTTTGCGCTGCTCCAACAAGGGTTTCATCGCAAAACATGATTTGGCGTTCCTGATCCCAAGTGCTCAACAGATTGTCCAACTTTTGCAAATCCGTCACGTCCGGCACAAAAGTGCCTCCGCATTGCTCGGCGGCTTCTAAGGCATGCGCTTGAAGGCGATCTTGGCGGATGCGCTCGGAATTAGTGTAATCTGTTCCAATGGGGAGAATTTTTCGCGCGCCCATTTCAGCAGCTTTTTCAACGATGAAATCTGTTCTGGTTTTCTTAATCGGCGCGAACATGAGCCACAGATCGGGAGGCATTTGAATGTCGCGCGTTTTATGCGTGCATTTCAAGGTGCCGCTTTTTTTATGCGCTGTTTCAACGGCGGCTTGAAACTCTCCATCTTGGCTGTTGAAGAGGGTGACGAGGCCGTCAGTAGAGAGCCTCATAACTGAAAATAAGTAGTGCGACTGCTCTTTTGTTAAAAGAACAGTTTGCCCTTCTGATAGGGGTTGATCTACAAAGAGTCGAATTTTTGCATTTTTCATAGGTCTTTAATATGTGTGAAACCGAAACAACACCAGTCAAAAACGGCCAAGAAGAAGCTCAAACCCATGATCGAACCCATGATGCGGTGCGGGGGAACTGGGTTGATCTTTATGCTCCGAACTGGGCGAAGCCGTATTTGCGCCTGTCTCGGGCTGATCGGCCCGTTGGGACTTGGCTGTTGCTTTTGCCCTGTTGGTGGGGGGCTCTTTTAGGGGCTGCGCAACACGGTGGTTCTGTCGGGCATCTGCTTTGGGTCATGGTGGCTTGTGCTGGAGGGGCATGGCTGATGCGCGGGGCGGGATGTGTTTGGAATGACATCACAGACCGCGAGATCGATGCGAAAGTAGAACGTACAAAAAGCAGGCCGCTACCATCTGGGCAAACCACTGTTATGCGCGCTTATATTTGGATGTTTGCTCAGGCTGGAATTGCATTTTTTATACTCCTGACATTAGGGTTTCATGCCATTGTCTTAGGCGCTGCTTCATTGGTTTTGGTTGCCATTTATCCATTCGCCAAACGCTTTACGTGGTGGCCGCAAGCTTTCTTAGGCTTGGCATTTAACTGGGGGGCGATTGTTGCCTATGTTGCTGTCGCACAAACGATCACTGTGACAACACTCTTCCTCTATTTTGCGGGCATTGCATGGACGCTTTTCTACGATACGATCTATGCGCATCAAGATAAAGATGATGATGCCTTGATAGGCGTCAAATCGACCGCGCGATTATTTGCACAAGACACACCTGTTTGGCTGATGAGATTTGCGCGAATTTCACTTTTGTTTATGCTGGGTGCAATTTTTGAAGCGTATTGGGGGCGTGGTCTTGTGTCTTTTAGCGTCGCGCTCGTGGGTGTGATGGCGTTTCTGATACATCTTAAGTGGCAGATGGCGCGCGTTGATATGGATGATGAAGAGAGTTGCATGCATATCTTCCGCGCGAATAGAGATGCAGGGCTTTTGCCTGCGCTGTTTTTTGCCGTTGCCTTGATGGTGTGATTGCATCTCATTTAAACAATGCATAAGACGATAAAACATCGATATAACGTGAAGATTTAAATGCGCATGAAAAATAAAATAGCCTCTTTTTTCGCTCTATTTGCCGCGGGTTCATGCTGCGTGTTGGTGGCCTATCTTTGTGTGGGTGTTATTGAACGCGCCTCTGAAGAGAAGGTGCGCAATCATTTAGTCTTGCAAGGCTTTGATTGGGCGGATGTGCATTCTGACGGCATGCGGATTGTGCTCGAAGGCGAAGCTTCTAGCGAGTTAGAGAAGCTCGCGGTGCAAAGAGTGGCCGCTGATATGGTGGCCTCGGATCGCCTTGTAAACACCATAACGATTTTTCAAGAAGAGCATCCTGTTGTCCCAGAATTTTCAATTGAGATATTGCGGAACGCTTCTCATGTCACTTTGCTTGGCCTTGTCCCTGCGGGCTGGGATAAAGAAGCTTTTATCAGCTTCCTTGAAACTGAGATTGACGGGTTAACCCTCACGGATTTTTTAGAACAAGCGCAATATCCACTGCCTGAGACTTGGGAGGCTGTTATAGGCTTTTCGCAAGAAGCTATTTCGCAAGCTGAGATTTCAAAGCTGAGTGCATCCCCTGAGACAATTTCTCTTCGTTCCGTGGCGACAACTCAAGAAGAGCAGGCGCAAATCGAAACACAGCTCAAAGGCATCGAGATCGCGAATGTCGAAGTGATATTGGATTTAACCGCGATTCGCCCAGTTGTTACCCCTTATATTTTCGAAGCGAATGCGATTGACGGTCACATCACTGTTGAAAACTGCTTTGTGGAGACTTCTGGCGACCATGAGAAAATCACCCTGCAGGCCGAAGAATTTGGTATCGAGGGTTTTCAATGCGAGATTGGATTAGGGGCGCCTTCCAGCCTTTGGGTCGAAACGATAACGCTGCTTTTGCGCGAACTTGGCGAATTGGAAAATGGACGCATTCAGGTGATCAACAATGATGTGACACTTGAGGGTGTTGATGGGCAAGATATCAAGCCCTTCAACAAGGCCTTGAAAGCACTTGAAGCTGATCTGGCCGCCGATTTCTATGTGACGGCCATAGAGCCCCAGCCGATTGTTGTCGAAGCGGATGAGGAAGGGGCGCCGTTTGTTCATGTGGTTTTGCCAGAAGAAGGCGCGATTGTTGTTGAAGGTGTCTTTGCCAATGATCGCGTGCAATCAATTGCGCAAACTGTTGTCAAAGCGAGCAGCTTGGCAAGAGATGTGCAGATGCAGACATCTATACGTGATGATCTGCCACAAGATTGGACCTCCCGCACCTTAGCAAGCCTTGGCGCGCTTGGTTTCCTTGAGTTTGGCGAGTTGCGCCTCACAGAAGGGGCGATTGATGTTTCTGGGTTTAGCGGCAAGCAAGATGTCGAGAGCGATGTGAAAGCCTTTCTTAAAGCAAATCTTCCCGCAGCTGAATCAGCCTCCGTTGATATTGCGTATCTGGAGCGCTTAGATCCATTGCTGAATATTCCGACACCTCAGGAATGTGTGAACGGGGCAAACGCAATCCTTTCTCAGCAAAAATTCGTCTTTGCGCCAGGCTCAAGCGAACTCGACGTTGCCTCATTTGATATCCTTGATCAAATCGCAGAAGGCTTTAAGGGCTGCCAAGGGATCGAAATCGAAATCGGTGGTCATACGGATAGTCAGGGGCGTGAGGTTATGAATTTGAATTTGAGTAAGTCTCGAGCGAATTCTGTTCTGGATGGCTTGTTGGCGCGCCGTGTTGTGGATGTGCAACTTTCATCAAAAGGCTATGGTGAAACGCAGCCAATCGCTGATAATGGAACAGCCGAGGGGCGTGAAGAAAATCGCAGGATTGAATTTAAGCTTATCACGCCAGAAGAAAATGGCGATGCGTCAGAAGCGCAATAATGCGCCATTGAAGAAAAGGGCAAAAAGATGAATCGTGAAGAATTGATTTTGAACTTATCAATTATGTTATTTGTTGCCTTCTTGGTCGGATGGCTTGGGCATTGGTTGTTCCAGCGGTTGTTTGGCAAGCACGCGGGCGGCGCCAGTGATGCGGAAGTGGTCACCAAAGAGCTTTATAAAACAGCTCAAGCCCGAGAAGAAGATGCGATGTCTTTTGCACGTCAACAAGGTGAGCTTATCAATGAGCTCAACCAAAGGAGTGCAGAATTAGAGGCGGCGATGGATGGGTTGAGTTCTGCGCGTCAAGAAGTTGCGGAGTTGCGAGAAAGGCTTGGCGCTTAAATTAGGCGCAGGCATTTCTCACCAGCGCGTCATCGCGTGAGCATCGCTCTCTTTTGGTTCTACCCATTTTGATGTGCCGTCTAAAAAGCTTTCTTTTTTCCAAAAAGGGGCGTTGGACTTTAGATAATCCATTAAGAAATTGGCACCGTCAAAAGCGGCTTGTCGGTGAGATGAGGCCGTTGCCACCATCATGATATTCTCACCAACATTTAATTTACCGAACCGGTGGACAATAAGAACATCTTCTAAAAGGAAACGCTTTTTGACGTCTTCTGCCATGGCGCGCAAAGCTTGTTTGCACATCATGGGGTAATGTTCGATTTCAAGTTGGTGGAGTGTATTGGTATCATCGCGCACCTTGCCAATGAAGCTGACAATCGCCCCCGTTTGTGAGCTTTTGCCAATGTCGCGTAGCAATGCGTCTTGTGAGAAATCTTCTTCTTGGACGTAAATATGCACATCACCCCCCTGTCATTGGAGGAAAGAATGCAACTTCCTTTGCGTCCTTTATGCACGCGCTCCATTGTGCCATTTCATGATCAATCGCAATGCGAATGAGCGTCAGATCATGAAATGCAGCGCTGTAGTTTTCGCCCCGTTCTTTAAGCTCTAAAGCAAGTTCCTGTGCCGTTGTGGCAGAGGTGGTATATGTCTCATCATGAAGCCCAATGCGCTCTCGCACCCAGGCGAAATAGGTGAGCTTAACGTCCATTATTATCTTTCAAATAAGGCATAGCTTTGCGCAAATAATCGGCACCTGTAAGTACCGTTAAAAGAGCGGCAATCCAAAGCAGCAAAATGCCGCCATTATAGCTGAAAAGATAGCCGTTATGGAGCAGCCCTATATTGCGAGGGTCTTCGGCAGTGCCTGCTAATATCGCCTCGATGCTGGCGCCATCCATCCCTAAGGTGTTCATGCCCAAATAATGAGAGAAGAGGCCGAAAGAAAAGAGAACCGCAATAGAGACCATCTGCGCTGTGGTTTTCCATTTCGCTAGTTTTGTGACTTTGAGCGTCCCTGCTGTATCTCCCAAAAACTCACGCAGACCAGAAACAAACGTCTCTCGCAATAAGATTAAGGCGGTTGGTAGAACGATCCAAAAATTAGCGCCGAAGTTCATGGTCAATACGGCAAGTGCTGTGACAACCATTGCTTTATCGGCAATCGGATCAAGCATGGCACCGAATTTAGAGCCAAGATCCCATTTGCGCGCGATGTAGCCATCCAGATAGTCGGTAAAAGAAGCCGAAGCAAAAAGTATGAGGGCAACCCAATCTGAATAAGGGTGCGCAAGAAAAACGAAGGCAAGCGCTACGCCAGGCGCGCAGAGCAAGCGAAATACTGTGAGTATATTTGGTATATTCCAAGTCATATCGTTTCTTTATCGTGTTATCGCCCTTCATGGAAGAAGTCGTATACTGTTTGTGCAACTTTTTCTGAAATTCCCTCAACAGATTTTAAATCTGCGAGATGTGCGCCGCGCACCGCTTTTGCAGAGCCAAAATGGGTCAGGAGTGCTTTTTTGCGAGAAGCGCCTATCCCGGGTATTTCATCGAGTGGATTTTTTAACGTGGTTTTCGATCTCTTCGCGCGATGAGTGCCAATCGCGAAACGGTGCGCTTCATCTCGTAAGCGTTGGATGAAAAATAAGACGGGATCATTGCGCTGAAGCGCAAAGGGGCGCTGAGCATGGCGATAAAATTCTTCTTTGCCATGATCGCGGTCAACCCCTTTTGCGACACCAATCATATCGATATCGGTGACACCATATTCTTGCATGATTTCATGAACAGCAGAGACTTGCCCCGCCCCCCCATCAATCAGAAGAAGATCGGGCCATAATCCATTTTGGCGGTCTGGATCTTCTTTGAGTAGGCGTTTGAAGCGGCGTGATAGGACTTCTTTCATCATCCCAAAGTCATCACCCGGTGTGATGTCATCGCCTTTGATATTAAATTTCCGGTATTGGTTTTTCATATAGCCTTCAGGGCCAGCAACAATCATAGCACCCACAGCATGAGCGCCTTGTATATGAGAGTTGTCATAGACTTCGATGCGCTGAGGGGGTGATTTGATGGAGAAAGCTTTTGCAATTCCTTTTAAAAGCCGTGCCTGCGCTGCTGTTTCAGACATTTTTCGACCAAGGCTTTCGCGCGCATTGCGAACAGCTCCTGCGACAAGATCTGATTTCTCGCCGCGTTGAGGCACAAGAATTTCAACATTAAATGCAGCTTTGCTAGAGAGAGCCTCTGACATTAATGCGCGTTCATCGATGTCATGGCTTAAAATCAATTGTCGCGGTGGTTCTCGATTGTCGTAAAACTGCCCGATAAAGGCACTGAGAGCTTCAGAGGGGCTGGTATCTGCACTGATGCGTGGATAAAAATCTTGATTGCCCCAATTTTGATGAGCGCGAATGAAGAAGACCTGAACGCAAATCTGACCGCCTTCCATATGCATGCCAATGATATCTGCTTCTTTTACCGTTTTGGGATTGATCCCTTGAACAGTTTGCACTTCCGTCATGGCGCGAATGCGGTCTCTTAGAGCGGCTGCGCGCTCAAACTCCATGGCCTCTGCGGCTTCTTGCATTTGAGTGGCGAGTTGTTTTTGCATGGATGAATCCTTGCCGTGCAAGAATTGCTCCGCATCTTTTACAAGCTCCCCATACCCGGCTTCAGATATTTTTCCGACACAAGGCCCTGCGCAGCGCTTGATCTGATATTGAAGGCAAGGCCGCGTGCGTGTGGCAAAATCACTATCTGAACAATCGCGCAGTAAAAACGCTTTTTGAAGCTGTTGTAATGTTCGGTTGACGGCGCCGCTTGACGCAAAGGGGCCGAAATACATGCCGCCTTGGCGTTTGGCGCCTCGATGTTTGACGACCCTCGGAAAAGCATGCTCCGTTGTGATTAAAATATTGGGAAAACTTTTATCATCGCGCAACAAGACATTGTAGCGCGGCTTGAGCTGCTTGATGAGGTTCTGCTCTAGTAAAAGGGCCTCTGTTTCGGTTTGGGTGGTCAAGAACATCATTTGCGATGTTTCTGAGATCATTTTCAAAATGCGTGCAGAATGGCCATTAGGGCGCGCATAGCTCGATACGCGCTTCTTCAAATTGCGTGCCTTGCCGACATATAAAACATTATGTTCGGGATCGAGCATTCGGTACACGCCCGGAGATCCATCTAACAGACGAAGATAGTCTGAAATGATCTGGTGGCCTAATAATTGGCCATTTTTCTCATCTGTTGCGCTCATGTTGCACACCTACTCTGATTCTTTGGCGTGCTGCAATCTTAACAAGGGAGTTTCAAGCCTTAACTAATCCACGGTTGCTGTGGATAACTCTGGAGATAAGTTTGGGTTAACATGCTCGGACCCTTGTTTTTATAGGGTTTGACCAATTTGCCTATTTTTTAATCTACATTGTAACATATTGTATTATAATAATAAAAAATCGCATATTTGCCAAGAGTTTGATTTGTTTACGATTTATTAATAAATGAGAATCGGTTTTGAGTGGCGTGTACAACTTAAAATGTAGTCAAGACCAGAAACATATTTTCTGAACAGTTTTATGTATTTTCGGCAGCCGTTTTAAAAAGGGTTTTTCGATGTTGATCCATGCGCAGTGCTCGAAAAATATCCTTTTTGATCAGCGGCTATAAAAAATGCGGCGCGGTGATGAATTAGAGTTTTATTTTTCGTGAATTTGGTTATGCAATGCACATCCATGCTCTGCTCTCAAATTTAAAAGGACATCCTTATGGCATCGCTCCAACCTATTCGTCGCGCATTGATCTCTGTTTCAGATAAAGCAGGTCTTATTGAATTAGCCACTGCGCTAAGTGGGCGGGGAGTTGAAATTCTCTCAACCGGTGGATCAGCGAAGGCCATGCGAGATGCGGGGCTGAAAGTTGTCGATGTGGCTGAGGTGACGGGCTTCCCTGAGATGATGGATGGCAGAGTGAAGACCTTGCACCCTAATGTGCATGGCGGTTTGCTGGCGTTGCGCGATAACGATTCTCATGTATCTGCGATGGAAAGCCATGGGATCGACGCGATCGACTTACTTATTGTCAATTTATATCCTTTCGAAGCCGCACTCGCACGTGGCGCAGCCTATGATGAGATGATTGAAAATATCGATATCGGTGGTCCTGCGATGATCCGCGCGGCGGCTAAAAACCATGCTTTTGTCACAACAATTGTAGATGTTGTGGATTATGAGGCGCTTCTTAGCGAGCTGGATGCAAACGCAGGGGCGACAAGTTATGAGTTCAGGCAAAGACAGGCGCAGATCGCTTATGCGCGCACGGGTGCCTATGATGCGGCAGTTTCAACGTGGATGGCAAAGGCTATTGGAGAAGAAACGCCGCGCAGACGCGTGATTGCAGGGTCTTTAACACAAACTTTGCGCTATGGTGAGAATAGCCATCAAAAGGCGGCCTTCTATGAAGATGGTTCCGCGCGTCTGGGCGTTGCAACAGCACAGCAGCTTCAAGGCAAAGAGCTCAGCTATAATAATATTAATGATACAGATGCTGCCTTTGAATTGGTCAGCGAGTTCGATCCGGCTGAGACTTCTGCGGTCGCAATCATAAAGCATGCCAATCCTTGTGGTGTTGCGTTGGGGAAGACGCTTGAAGAAGCTTACCAGCGCGCATTTGATTGTGATCGGACGTCGGCCTTTGGAGGTATCGTTGCTTTAAATCAGCCGCTTGATGAGGCAACTGCTGAAAAAATCACCCAGATTTTTACGGAGGTCGTGATTGCGCCAGGGGCGAGTGATGGCGCAATAAAAATCTTTGAAAAGAAGAAAAACCTGCGCTTGCTGATTACAGAGGGCTTGCCAAAGCCGCGCGAGGTTTTGACGGCTTATAAACAAGTTGCGGGCGGTATGTTGGTTCAAGATAAGGATGTCGGCTTTGTAAATCTTGAAGATTTGAAAGTTGTGACCGAAAAAACGCCAAGTGAAGGGGAATTGAAAGATATGCTCTTTGCTTGGAAAGTCGCCAAGCATGTGAAATCTAATGCAATTGTTTATGTGAAAGATACGGCGACTGTTGGTGTTGGTGCGGGTCAAATGTCTCGCCTTGATAGTGCGAATGTTGCCCGTTCTAAAGCTGAGCGGATGGCGGATGCTTTAGGGCTGCCTGAAAGCCTTGCCAAAGGTTCAGCTGTTGCTTCTGATGCTTTCTTCCCATTTGCAGATGGCTTGCTAGAAGCTGTTGCAGCGGGTGCAACATCTGTTATTCAGCCTGGTGGATCTATGAGGGATCAAGAGGTTATAGATGCTGCGAATGAGCATGGCCTTGCTATGGTGTTCACTGGCATGCGCCATTTTCGCCACTAAGAAATAAAATAAACTATAAAGGATGCTCTCCATGCGCCTCACACTCTTTGTCGCACTGCTTTCGTTTGCGTTGGATCAGATCAGCAAATGGGCTGTGGTGCATGGTTTGAACTTGAAGCAAATCGGTGCAATTGAAGTTTTCCCACCGTTTCTCAATTTTTATATGGGATGGAATAGAGGCGTTAATTTTGGCCTTTTGGCCGATCATGCTGAAATTTTACGATGGGTTTGGGTGGCATTGGCGCTGGGCATTTCTTTTTGGATTTTGCTTTGGGTCAAGCGCGAACCCTTTTCTAAGATGGGATGTATTTGCGCGGGGCTTTTGATTGGCGGCGCATTGGGGAATGCGATTGATCGCGTTGTTTATGGGGCGGTTGCAGACTTTTTGAATATGTCGTGCTGCGGCATTTCCAATCCTTATGCTTTTAATGTGGCTGATATTACGATCTTTGCGGGCGCGATTGGGCTTATCTTTTTTACACCACAAAATGAAAAACAGGCGTGAGTTTTTTTGAGAACTCGATTATGATGTTATAATATGTTTTCGAGGGATGAAGTGATATGAATGTGATTTCGATGAAAAAAATAATTGCACTTGCTCTATTTGCATCCCTTGCGGCGTGCTCTGCGAAAAGAGAGCTTAGCCCTGCTGCCGTTTTGCAAGGGCCCGATGAATTCTCGACAGTCACGCATGAAGAGCTTGTGATGCCTTCAAACTTATCCGCCTTACCTGTTCCGACTTTGGGGGGTATGAACCGCGCTGATATTAATCCAAAGGCAGATGCTTTTGCAGCATTGGGGGGCGTATTGCCTCAAAATGGCATAGATCAGGCTTTGGTTTCGCATTCACAAAGATATGGGGTGGATGCGAATATTCGTGAGGCGTTGCGCGAGGCTGATACATCGAAACTCAAGCGCAATCGCATTTTCCCTTTGAGTTGGTTCAAGAGAAGCTATGAAAAAGTCTACCAAACTTTTGCTCTTAATCCGCATGACGAAGCTGAGCGCTTTGAAGCTATGGGAATAGAGACGCCAAAAGCACCACAACTTTAAAGAGCTGCATTCAGCGCGTGCTTCCTCGTGATGCATGACAAAGATGAGGGGCATTCAGGCCCTAAGCATTTTCACGCCTCATTTTTTGAGCCCTCAAATGGGGCGTATAGAAACTCAATTTTAATCACATTCTTGTGTGCGCAGCTTGCTTCATTCTCTGAGATATGCTCCTTGATCAGGAGCTAGTGGAGATTGTTGATGAAAACGCTATTCATTTCTTTTATATGCCTATTGTGCGCTGCCCCAAGTGTTGCAGAAAATATTTCTCAATTTGAACTGGATAATGGCCTGGAGGTCGTTGTGATTGAAGATCACCGCGCGCCCGTCGTGGTTCAAACGCTTTGGTATAAAGTGGGGTCAGCTGATGAAGCGCCCGGCAAGAGCGGCATTGCGCATTTCTTAGAACATCTTCTTTTTAAGGGCACAGAGAATCTTAAATCAGGTGAGTTTTCAGAAACTGTCACGCGCAATGGCGGCAGTGACAATGCTTTCACCTCTTGGGATTATACCGCATATTATCAACGCATTGCATCGGATCGATTGGAGCTGATCATGCGCATGGAAGCGGATCGCATGCGCAATGTTCGGATGAGTGAAGAAGAGGTGGCCACAGAGAGGCAAGTCATCTTAGAGGAGCGTAGTTTGCGCGTTGATAGTGATCCGAGTGCCTTGTTTCGCGAGCAACTTCGCGCGTCACAGTTTTTAAATCATCATTACGGCATTCCAATCATTGGCTGGCGCCATGAAATGGAAGAGTTGAGCCGTGAGGATGCCTTAGCGTTTTATGATCTATATTACGCGCCTAATAATGCCATTTTGGTTATTGCGGGGGATGTTGATCCAGATGAAGTGCATAAATTAGCGCAAAAATATTATGGACCAATTGCACCCAGTTATGATTTGCCGCCGCGTGTCCGCCCGCAAGAACCACCTCAATTGGCCGAACGCCGCTTAAGCTTTTCGGATCCAAGAATCTCTCAAGCTGTTGTATCACGCCAATATCTCGCACCTGAGCGTAATTCGGGCGATCAAAAAGAAGCGGCCGCTTTGACGCTCTTTGCTGAGCTTCTAGGTGGAAATATGAGCACAGCCTATTTGGCTAAAAAATTGGCGATTGATGATCCAAAGGCTGTGTTTGTGGGGGCTTTTTACAACGGAACCACAATCGATTATGGCTCGCTCGATCTCGTGATCGTGCCATTGCCAAATGTGGGGCTGCAAGAAGCGGAAGATCTTCTCGATATGGCCGTGGCTGATTTCTTAGAGGCGGGAGTTGATCATGATGAGCTTGCACGCTTGAAAGCGCAACTTCGGGCCAGTGAAATTTATGAGCGAGATAATGTTGGCAGCCTTTCTCGGCGTTATGGGCAAGAGCTGGCGATTGGGCTGGAGTTAAAAGACATCCAGAGCTGGAATGATGAGCTGCAAGCCGTGACGGCTGAAGAAATCATTGCCGCTGCGAAAAAGGTTCTGAACCGCAATAACTCTGTGACAGGCTGGCAAATGCCGCCTGCGCAACGTTCTACAAACGAGGTGAAATAATGAAGGCGATTTTTGCATTTATTTCAGTATTTCTTTTCCATTCCTTTGCTGGTCTTGCGGCTGTGGAGGTGCAAGAGGTGCGCTCTCAGGGCGGGATACAGGCGTGGCTGATTGAAGAGCGCTCAATTCCATTCACGGCCCTCGAACTGCGCTTTAGGGGCGGGACATCCCTTGATCGCGAAGGAAAACGCGGTGAGATTAATCTCATGACGGCCTTGATTGAAGAGGGCGCGGGGGACTTGGATTCCCAAGAGTTTTCAAAGGCGCGCGATCGTTTGGCGGCAAGTTTTGAGTTTGATGCCTATTTGGATTCTGTCGCCATTTCTGTTCGGTTTTTGAGTGATAATAAAGATGAGGCGATTGCGCTTTTAAAGAAAGCCCTTGTTCAGACGCGCTTTGATGAAGATGCAATCGAGCGTGTTAAATCGCAAGTGCGCTCAATCATTGACAGCGATGCAAATGACCCTAGCGCAATCGCAAGCAACGCTTTTTATAATGACGCCTTCGGCAATCACCCGTATGGAACCAATTCAAACGGAACATTAGAGAGCGTCAATCAACTTACTCGAAGCGATATGTTCGCCGCACGCGATCGTGCTCTCACTAAAGATAATTTATTCGTAAGTGCGGTTGGAGATATTTCGGCCGATGAATTGGGGGAAATATTAGACCAGCTTTTAGGCGATCTCCCAAAATCAGGCCCCTCTCTTGAAGGCTACGCAACGCCCAATCTCAATGGCGAGACATCCGTGATCGCCTTTGATACGCCGCAATCTGTCATCATGTTTGGCCATGAAAGCATAGCGCGCGATGATCCTGATTTTATCGCGGCTTATGTTGCCTCTGAAATTATGGGGGGCAGTGGGGAGTCTATTTTGCGCCAAGAGGTGCGTGAAAAGCGCGGCCTGACTTATGGCATTGGCTCTTTTTTATCCCCGCTTGATCATTCATCTTTGCTTCTGGGCCGCTTTTCTTCTGGAAATGAAGTTGCCGCACAGGCGGTTCAGGTTGTGAAAGAGGAGTGGGGAAAATTCGCCCAAAATGGAGCAACCCAAGCGCAGCTTGATATTGCGAAGACCTATCTCACGGGCGCCTATCCTCTTAGATTTGATGGCAATAGTCGCATTGCGCGCATATTGGCAGGGATGCAAATGGATGGCTATTCAACGGATTACTTTAAAATCAGAAATGATTTGGTAAATGCGGTCACTTTAGAAGATCTAAACCGTGTTATTAAGCGTGTTTACGCCCCTGAGAAGCTGACCTTTGTCATTGTTGGACGTCCGGAAGGGCTTTGAGTGGATATGCCGAATAAGCTTGAGATATGTGTTGATACGATAGAAGCGCTCAGGCGTTGTGATGTGGCGCATGTTGATACGGTTGAGTTATGTTCGAATCTGGATGCGGGCGGGCTTACTCCCTCTTATGGGATGTTAAAATCGGCTCTTCCGATGAAGTCGAAAACGCATGTTCTCATTCGTCCGCGCGCTGGGGGCTTTGTTTATACTGAGGGTGAAATCGCGGCGATGTGTGATGATATTGAGATGGTTCGAGATCTCGGGTTTGCAGGCATTGTCATTGGTGCGCAAACAGAAAGCTTGGCGCTTTCTTGTGATACCGTTGGAAAACTCATCTCATGTGCAGGTGACATGCAGCTCACATTGCACCGCGTGATAGATCTTATTCCACAGCCCCTTGCTGCGCTTGATCAAGCCCTTTCTTTAGGGTTCGACCGCGTTCTCACATCAGGCCAACAAAAAAGCGCCTTTGAAGGGGCAGGGCTCATTGCGCAAATGCAAAAGGATTTTGGTGGGCGAATTGAGGTGGTTGTTGGCGGGGGTGTGCGCTGTGATAATATCGCAGAACTTGCACGTAAGACGAAAGCCGTTTCCTTTCACAGCTCTGCGCGCTTTGGGGCCACTCAAACGGCTTTATCTTATGGGCTTGGTGTTGAATTAAACACGAGCATCATCGAAAAAAACATCTCAGACTTAAACTGTGCCCTGAATTCATGAAATACAGGTGGAGAGCTGGGCGTTTAGTCGCGTGATTTTTGTATCCATAAACGGAGGATTCGCTGAGGGCGCGCCTTGCGTTATGCTTTGTTGTGAGATTATATCGCGCAATCACAATCAGCACTCATTTACGGATAGACGATTACTCATGTTTCAAGTTCCCCGCATCGCACTTCTTATAATTTTTTCATTCCTTTCGTCGCAAGTTTTTGCGCAAGACTACGATCTGGGGAAAACTGCTTATCAAGAGGGCGATTATGAACGCGCCATTACTGAACTTAAGCCATTGGCCGAAGATGGGCATAAAGAATCGCAGTTTTACATGGGGCTTTTGTACGACCTTGGGGAAGGTTATGAGCAAGATTATGTACAAGCCGCTCACTGGTACAAGCTTTCAGCAGATCAAGGCTATTCTGATGCCCAATATAATTTAGCTTTGTTGTATGAATATGGCGAGGGCGTCGAGCAAAGTTATGAAGAGTCGTTTAAGTGGTTCTTGCTTTCCGCTGAGCAAGGGGACGCTTCAGCGCAATATAATGTGGCGATCGCTTATGATTTTGGTGAAGGGGTTGAGGTGGATCATGTTGCAGCGATTAAGTGGTATTTGCTGGCAGCTCATCAGGGGCATGTGAGAGCGCAATATAATCTTGCCGTTTCATATGACGAAGGTGAGGGCATTGGGCGAGATTATAAACAGGCCTTTAAATGGTATAGCCTAGCTGCTGAACAAGATCATAAAAATGCACAATATAATCTAGCTTTGCTTTATTACTATGGGGACGGCGTTCTGCGTGATGATATGCAGGCGTATATCTGGATGAGCGCCTCCGCAACGGAAGGTGATGAAGATGCAGTCGAAATGCGCGCTGAAATTGGCGCAAAGTTGAGGCGCTCAGAATTAGAGAAGGCACGTCGCTTGGTTAAGCAGTGCATCGAGTCTTCTTATTCAGATTGTTCTGTAGAATTCTAATTGCAGCCCATATAGATCTGAAAGCTGCGGTCATTTTGAGCGCAGCTTTTTTGTTGATATACGCGTCAGCAATAAGGCTAATATGACTCCCGTGTAGATCATAGGCTCTATTTGCCAACCTTTGACAACCATCACATAATGTACGCCGCCTAGGAAGGTCGCAAGGTAAGTGAGCTTATGTAGTTTGCGCCATTTAGGACCAAGCTTTCTGATCGAAAGATTGTTTGATGTGATAGCCAGCGGTATCATTAAGACAAAGGAAATCATCCCGATTGTAATAAACGGGCGCTTGAAGATGTCATCAATAATTTGATCTAAGATGCGCACATCAAGAAGTAACCATACCAATAAATGCAAGAAGACATAGAAAAAGCCGATCAGCCCAAGGGCGCGGCGGAATTTCAATAGATTGAGGCCAATGTATTTGCGCATTGGTGTGATCGCTAAGGTGAAGATAAGAACTTGCAAGCCAAGCTCGCCTATCTTGTGCTCAAGGGCTTGGATGGGCTCCACACCCAATGCGCCCGTTACGGCAAGATAAAATAGCCAAATCGGGGCGACAGGCGCAATAACATATAGAACCCAAGTCGGAATTTTGCGCAAACCTCGATTACATAAGTTTATCATTAGTAATACTTTCTTAGATCCATCCCCGCATAGAGATCGGCAACATGTTCTTCATATCCATTGAACATCAATGTTTTTATGCGAGGTGCGAAGAGGCCTCCACCAATGCGGCGCTCGCTCGCTTGTGACCAGCGAGGATGATTTACATTGGGGTTTACGTTCGAATAAAATCCGTATTCACGGGCGTTTGTGGCTTGCCAGCTGTTGATAGGTTGCTCATCGGTCAGTGTGATTTTTACAATGCTTTTAATCGATTTGAAGCCGTATTTCCATGGAACAACAAGCCTAAGGGGCGCGCCGTTTTGCTTCGGGAGCTCTTTTCCATAAAGGCCTGTTGCCATAATGGTGAGGGGGTGCATGGCTTCATCTAAGCGCAGCCCTTCCACGTAAGGCCAGTCAAGCACACGTGTTCGTTGACCGCGCATTTCTTCAGGGCGAAAGAGCGTTTCCATGCGCACATATTTAGCGGAGGGTTGGATGCCAGCTAGATTTAACAGCTGATTAAGCTCGAAGCCATTCCAAGGAATGACCATGGACCACGCTTCAACACAGCGGAAGCGATAAATGCGCTCTTCGATGTTCACGTTTTTCAATATATCGCCCAGATCATATGAGCCAGGCCGCTCAACAAGACCATCGATTTCAACACTCCAAGGATCTGTCGTTAGATTGTGCGCATATCGTGCGGGATCTTCTTTGCTCGTCCCAAATTCATAAAAGTTGTTATAGGAGGAGATGTCTTTTAATGTGTTCGGCTCTTCTGTGGTATTAAAGCCGTTTATCTGGAAGTCAGGGTTTTCTTGCGCCTGAGTGCCGCTCGCAAATAAAGCGCCTGCTCCAGCAGCGCCTGCGATGAGGGCGCGACGGTTCAAATAGTGCGCTTCTGGGGTGCATTGTGAATGGGGCAGACTGAATTTCGAAGTCTTATGCATCATGATCTCCCTTGTGGACCGAATAACGAACGACATTATAAATCACTATACGAAATGAAGCGTTAAGTCTTGTCACATTCGCGTTGGTTTTTTGAAAGAAATCAGGCTCCGCACTGGCGGCCTTTTCCCAATTTCACCTCTCACCTTCGGTGAAATGAGCTTGGAAAGAGAGGGTTAACCTTTGGGATCGTCTAAGGTTTCCCAAAAATTGCTTGGCATATCGTGAAGCAATTCAGCGGCCTTATCGTCCACCCAATCTTCGCGTTCTTCTTGCGTCCAATTCTGCGCACCCTCTTCGGTTTGGAGCAAAGCTTTCGCTTTCACCTGCGCATGTTGATACTTGATATCTTCAATGCGCCCATCTGGAAGGATCGCATAGACAAATTTGCCGCCCATGGCTTGTGCCAGATGCTCCATCTGCTTGAGGGAAATAGAACCTTCCTTTTCGCTTTTTTCGGCTTGATAAATGGCGTTGCGACTAACGCCTTTGCGCTTGGCCACATATTCGGCAGGCATCCCTAAGGCTTTGCGCATCGAAGCGAGCCAACCTTGCTCTGGCATTTGGATTTGGCCGACTTCTTCGCGTGTGCGGTCAATCGATCTTGCGAGTTTTCGGCGTTCGATGAAATCGGGCATTTTCTGTATTTGCGTTTTCAATGAGTTCGGTTAAGTGTTTTAAGCATATTTAAGCATATTTAAGCAATTTTGAAAAATTTGCGAATAAATCCTTCACATTTTTAAAATTTTACCTATGTATATATTGAAAGGATATTTAATGTACGACCTCCTCACTTCCCCCCACACAATTCCATTTGCTATCTCTTTGGCCGTCGTTTTTGGGCTTTTTACGATTGAACCCCTCAGTGCGCTTTTGGGTGGGAGTATTTTAGGTGTTGGGACAGATGCGCCAGATGTTGATGCGGATTTTGATTTTGATCTCTCCGCAGAACTCGATGCCTCTATGGTAGATCTTTCTGAAGGGATTGATGTTGCCGATAGTATGGATACTGGGACGACTGGTGGCATTTTCACATGGATTGGCGCAAGAGATGTGCCTTTCTTGATTTGGCTGGTGTCTTTTTTAACGATGTTTGGTCTGTTTGGATTGATCACCCAGTCGGTCGTACAAAATATTTTTAATGCCCAATTGCCCGCGCTTTTGGCTTCGATGATTGTCTTCGTCCCAGCTTTAGCTATTACGCGGATTATTGCGAATTGGGTGGCCCTTATTATGCCAAAGACTGAAACCTCTGCTGTTCGAGTGCGTCATCTGCGCGGTGCTCGAGGCACAGTCACGCAAGGCACAGCTGAGCGTGGGCGCCCTGCGGAAGTGAAGGTCAAAGATCGGCATGGTAATGTTCATTATTTGCGTGCAGAGCCTTTGCGCGAGCAAGATAGCTACCCAAGAGGCAGCAGCGTGACATTGATCCGCAAAAGCGGTGATCAGTTTTATGTGATTTGAAAAGTCAGATACAAAATTAATATTACAAATTCGGAGAAATTATATGGATTTAGCTTCCTTAGTAACGGTTGCGGGCATTATTGTTGGCCTGCTTATTTTTATCGGAATGATTATGGCGCGCCTTTATAAGCGTGCGACGCGAGAAACTAGTTTGGTTAAAACGGGTTCTGGTGGTAAAAAAGTTATCATGGATGGTGGTACAATCGTTGTGCCTTTCTTGCATGAAATCGCAGAAGTTAACATGAAGACACTTCGTCTTGAGGTTGCGCGTATTTCTGACCAATCCTTGATCACGAAAGATCGTATGCGTGTTGATGTGGGTGTGGAGTTTTATGTTTCTGTAAATGCGACAGAAGATGGCATTTCGCGTGCGGCTCAAACATTGGGTGATCGGACATCACATGTTGAACAATTGCGTGAGATGATCGAAGGGAAATTGGTTGATGGTCTGCGCGCTGTTGCGGCTCAGATGACAATGGATGAACTCCATGAAAACCGCGCAAGCTTTGTGCAAGAAGTGCAAAATGCAATTTCGGAAGATCTTTTGAAAAACGGTTTGGAATTAGAAGCTGTTTCTTTGACGGCGCTTGATCAGACGCCTTTTGAAGCTCTTGATGAAAACAACGCGTTTAACGCGGTCGGGATGCAAAAGCTGGCAGCTGTGATCGCGACATCACGTAAAGAGCGCGCTGAAATTTCTGCAGAGGCGGATGTTTCTGTGGCCCAGTCTGAAATGGAAGCGGAAAAGCGCAAATACCAAATTGAGCGTGAGCAAAAGCAAGCGGAAATTGTACAGATTGAAGAAATTCAAACAATGCAAGCGCAACAAGAAGCACAAATCGCACGCAATCAAGAAGCTTCAGATCGTGCGAAAGATGAGGCGCGTATTGAGCGTGAACGTGCCGTACGTTCTGCAGAAATCGAGCGTGAGCGCGCGATCCGCGAAGCAGAGATTGCAAAAGAGCGTGAGCTTGAAGTTGCTGATCAAGAACGTGCGATTATCGTTGCCAAGAAATCAGAAGAAGAAAGCCGTGCACGCGCTTCTGCGGATAGTGCACGCGCTGAAGCTAAGAAGGCGTCTGAAGCTATTGAAACCGCGCGCGCCGTGGCTGAGGCTGAGCGTGCTAAGCGTATCTCTTTGATTGAAGCTGAAAAAGAAGCTGAGCGTCAAGCAACATCGATCCGTTTGGCAGCACAAGCAGAAAAAGAAGCCGCAAGCGATAGAGCAGCTGCAAAACTTGAAGAAGCACATGCGGATGCGAGTGCGCTGACAGTACGTGCTGAAGCGAAAAAAGCTGACTTATTGGCAACAGCTGAAGGTCAAAAAGCGATTGCGAACTCTGAAAACGAACTCAGCCCTGAGATCATTGCAATGAAGGTTCGCCTTGCACAGCTCGAAGCGATGCCAGCCATCATTACTGAAATGGTGAAACCTGCTGAAAAAATCGACTCGATCAAGATTCATCAGGTGACAGGCATGGGGCAACCTACAAATGGTTCGTCAGCGAATGGTTCTGGTGGAACGCCTGTAAATCAAGCCCTAGATTCTGTGTTGGGTATGGCGTTGCAAATGCCGGCCATGCAAGCGCTTGGTAAGGAACTGGGATTTAGCTTAGAAAATGGTCTTGCAGGTGTTGCAAATGATGCCATGGATGTGGTGGCTGAACCAGCTGTCGTGGATGCGCCGGCCCCGGTTGAAGCTGAGCAGATTAATTGATCTAATAGATCAAGGTTGAATTGATAAGCTGCAAACGGCCAACATTCTTTTGGATGTTGGTCGTTTTTTGTTTTTGTTTTGGCTAGATAAAATATGTAAGCATAGTGACATGTTGAGGAGGGTATTGTGATTTCATTAGATGATGCAGATCGGCGTATTTTAAGAGTGCTTCAAAAGCGGGGCCGCATATCAAATGCGGAGCTCTCAGCTTCTGTTAATCTCTCTTCCTCTTCATGCCATCGACGCATGCAACGCCTTGAAGCGGATGGTGTGATCAAGAATTATGTCGCTTTGCTAGACCCAAGGCATATTGATCGGCGCACAACGGCTTTTGTTGAAGTGGCTTTAACAAGTCAGGCTGATGACGTTTTGGATGACTTCGAAAAAGCGGTGCGCAAAGTGGATGATGTTTTAGAGTGCCATTTGATGGCAGGGAAGGCCGATTATATGCTCAAAGTTGTGGCGGCAGACACCGATCATTTTGCGCAAATCCATCGCCGTCTCGCTTGCCTGCCAGGGGTGCAATCCATGCAAACATCTTTTGCAATGCGCACTGTTTTTAAGACAACTGCGCTCCCTGTTTAAGGGGGCGAGGGGAATTAATTTTAACGTATTTTCCAAAGATTGATAGACAAATCGCGCCTAGAGCTTTAGAGGGTCCTATCTAGCGCAGATGGGCTGCGCCGGTTTTTGGATACTTCCCTATGACAACTCTTCTCTTCGACGCGATAAAAGAACGCGGTTATGAAACTTTGACTGATGTGCAACAAGCTGTAACTGCATCAGAAATTCAACATTCTGATTTGCTTGTATCTGCACAAACAGGATCGGGCAAGACCGTTGGCTTTGGTTTGGCGATTGCGCCGACATTGCTAGGAGAGAACGAAAGATTCGAACGTGCGGCATCTCCTTTGGCGCTCGTGATTGCTCCGACAAGAGAGTTGGCGATGCAAGTCGCTCGCGAATTAGAGTGGCTGTATGAAAAAACAGGCATGCGCCTTTCGACATGTATCGGCGGCATGGATGCACGCAATGAAAGACGCTCGCTTGAGCGTGGCGCGCATATCGTTGTTGGAACACCTGGACGTCTGCGCGATCATATTACACGCGGCGCATTGGATCTAAGCGATATTAAAGCGATTGTCCTCGATGAAGCTGATGAAATGCTTGATTTGGGTTTCCGTGAAGATCTCGAATTTATGCTCGGTGAAGCGCCAGAAACACGCCGCACATTGCTCTTTTCTGCAACTGTTTCTAAATCTATCACGCAGATTGCACAAAATTATCAAAAAGACGCCGTGCGCATTAGCACTGTGAGTGAAAAGAAGCAGCACTCTGATATTTCATATCAAGTTGTTCAAGTGTCGCCGCGCGACAGTGAGAACGCCATTATCAATTTGCTGCGTTATTATGACGCGCCAACATCTATTGTTTTCGCAAATACACGCGCCGCTGTTGCGCGTTTGACGGCGCGTTTTGCCAATAGAGGGTTCTCCGTTGTGAGCCTCTCGGGCGAATTGAGCCAAGATGAGAGAACGCATGCACTCCAAGCTTTGCGCGATGGTCGTTCGCGCGTTTGTGTTGCAACAGATGTTGCTGCGCGTGGTATTGATTTGCCAAATCTCGAGCTTGTTATTCACGCGGATATTCCAACAAATACAGAAGGGCTTTTGCACCGTTCTGGTCGTACGGGCCGCGCTGGGCGCAAGGGTGTTTCAGCCCTGATTACGACGGATAAAGCATCGAATAAAGTATCACGTTTGCTTAAATGGGCTAAGATCGACGCTGAGTGGACTTATGCGCCAAATGCAGATGAAATCCTTGCCTTAGACGAAAAGCGCTTGATTGAAGATGATGCTTGGAAAAAAGATTTAAGCGCTGAAGAGCAAGAATTTGCGAAAGGGCTTTTAGAACAATATAGCCCTGAGCAAATCGCTGTTAGCTGTTTGCGCCTATATCGCGCTGGTCTTTCTGCGCCTGAAGAGCTTGGAGCAAAGCCTACAGGAAAAGCAAAAGATGTGCGCGAATCTTTCGGCCCATCGGCTTGGGTGACACTTTCTGTTGGTCGCAATGAAGGGGCGGAGCCTCGTTGGCTTATTCCTTTAATTTGTCGTGAAGCTAATCTTACAAAAGCTGATATTGGCAAAATTAAGATGGAACAGCGGGAAACCTTTGTTGAAATCAAAGAAGAGAAAATGGCGGCCTTTTTGGATGAACTTGGTCCAAAAGCTATGCTTGAGGATGAGATTTCCGTTAAGCGAGTGGCGGGTGCACCAAAGTTTTCAGATAGTAAGCCGCAACGTAGAGGCGGTCGTAAGTTTGGTGATGATCAAAGAAATAAAAGCTTTGATAAGCGTCCAGATTCAAAGCCTAAAAAGCGCGATGAGGCGGTTCACAGCTCTGCAAAACCTGCTAAAAAACCGCGCAAAAAAGGCACAGATGTTGCTGGCGTTTACGATAGCAAGAGCAGTGACCGCAATTCAAATGGTAAGCCGGGCGGAAAGCGTGGAGGCCCTAAAGGGGGCGGTTCTTCAGCTGAAGGCGCACGGCCACGCCACAAGCCACACCGCAAGGGCGGCAACTCGGCGCCAGTGCGTCGTAAATAAGTCTTTTGAATGAAGCACATAGATCATAATGATCAGAATTTAAAACCAGCCTTTGTAAAAAGAGGCTGGTTTTTGTTTAGCTGCGTTTGAAGGAGTTCTTCAATTCACGCAGTGAAAAAGCGCCTAAGAGTGTCCCGATGCCAAAGTAACAGATGATTGCGCTGATGATGACCCCTATCAAGGCGATGATTTGAAGGCCCGATGTCATCAGTGCTGTGTCTAAGATTTTGATCACGCCATATAAAAAGGCGCCCATTGTCAAAGACGAAAGCAAAATTTTCCAGATGCGCTGGTAAAAACGGCGATCAAATTGCGCAATCGGTCCGAATTTTTTTGATGCAATCCATAAGAGAATGACTTGCACCCAACTTGCGCAAATCGCCGCAAAGGCAGCTGCAAGCCATCCAATGTAAATCGCCCCAATGAGCGCAATTGCGGTGTTCACAATCATGGAGATAAAGGCAAATCTAAAGGGTGTTTTGGTATCTTCGCGTGCGAAAAAGATGGGCTGTAGGACTTTTTGTAAAACAAAAGCAGGCAGGCCCAAACCATAGATTGCAACAGCAAGTGCGATGGCTTTCGTGTCCTCTGGCCCTGTTTGACCGTTCTCAAAGAGGATGCGGACAAGTGGGATCGGCATAATGAAGAGGGCGACGGCACAAGGCAACGTGAGTGCCAGTGAAAATTCAGCTGCGCGTGATAGGGCGTCTTGTGAGGCTGATGTATCGCCTGATTTAAGGTGGCGCGAGAGGGAGGGAAGCAACACAATTCCAATCGCAATGCCCACAACGCCCAGTGGCAGTTGATACAATCGATCCGCGGCATAAAGCCAAGAAATCGCTTTTTCAGTGCCCGATGCGACAAGTTGGCCGACAAGTAGATTAATTTGCAAAACGCCTGAAGCAAGAGCTGCTGGAAAGGCGATCACGAGCAATTTCTTCATGTCATCATTCCATTTGGGCAAAGAGAGCCTCAAATGAATGCCGATTTTTCGCGTGGCGCGCCACAATAAAGCCAATTGCGCGACGCCTGCGAGCGGGATGGCCCAAATGAGCCAGCCGATAACATCATTTCCAAAGCTGGATCCGAGTATCATCGCGGAGATCGCGAGGATATTCAAGAGGACTGGCGCGGCGGCGGCGGCGGCGAATTTTCCCGAGGCATTGAGAACGCCAGAAAAAAGAGCACTTAATGACATGAACACAATATAGGGAAACAAAATATAGCCAAATCCAACCGTCAGATCGAAGCGCTCATCTCCATAAAATCCCTCTGCGGTGATAAACACGAAGGCGGGCATGAAAATCATTGCAAGGGCGGTGAGCGCGATGACAACAGCGCTTAAAAAGCTTAATGCTTGAGAAGCGAAGACATCAGCGTTTTCACCGCCTTCAAGTTTTTTAGAAAACATCGGCACGAAGGCTGCATTAAAAGCACCTTCTGCCAAAAATCTGCGGAACATATTTGGGAGCCGGAAAGCGGCCACAAACGCATCCATGACAGGACCAGGGCCGATAAGATTTAAGATTAAAATCTCTCTTACAAACCCGAGAATTCTGCTCAATAAAGTCCAAAAGCCTACGGTCATAAAACTGCTTAAAAGACGAATTTGCTTCATGAGAGGGATCTTTGTGTAACGCGGCTGATGGCTTCGCGTAATTTCTTTTCTAACGTATTGCGTTTGTGTTCAGAGTGTAGCTTCATGCCAAACATATCTTTGACATAAAAGACGTCTACAGCTTGCTCTCCATAGGTCGCAATTTGCGCAGTTGCAATTGAGATGTTGTTATAATTTAACTCGCGCGTCAGATCATACAGCAAACCGGGGCGATCTCTTGTGTCGACTTCAATGATCGTGAAAATTTCAGAGCCTTCATTGTCGAATGTAATCGATGTTGGCACGCGAAACTTACTTTCGCGTTTTTTGATTTTATCGCGGGATTTAAAGGCCTCTTGTGCTTTTATTTTGCCACTTAATGTTTCGTGAATCATTTTTTCCAGACGGGGCAGGCGCATACTATCGTAAGGATGCCCATCCCCATCTTGGACCCAAAATGTCGCAGCGACAAATCCATCTTTTGTTGTATAGGTGCGCGCATCGACGACATTTGCCCCCACTAAAGCGAGAGCGCCTGCGAGGCGCGAAAAGATGCCGGGGTGATCTGGCATGGCAAAGCACATTTGCGTGGCGTCGCGGTGAAAATCTTGAGCGAAATCCATGCCGATTTTATCAGCATCTCCTTCCTTAAGAAGGCGGGCGAAAATAAGATGCGTTTGCGAGGAGAGGCCTTGCCAATAGCCATTGTAATGGCGCGCAAGTTCTTGTTTGCGCTGATCTGCTGGCCAATCTGATAGAGCGTTTCTCAAATGCTTCTTGGCATCTTGTGCGCGTTGATCTTTGTTGATGGCCTCCAGACCATGCTCAAGGGCAAGGCTCGTTTGTTCATGCAGGTTGCGAATAAGGACGGCTTTCCAATTATTCCAAGTATTCGGGCCAACGCCGCGGATATCGCAAACTGTTAAGACGGTGAGTAGATCAAGGCGTTCTTTTGTTTTAACGGCTTTGGCGAAATCGCGCACGGTGCGCGGATCAGATAAATCTCGCTTTTGCGCCATATCGGACATCAACAGATGGTAGCGAACCAGCCATTCGATTGTCTCACATTCTTCAGGCTTTAAGCCAAGGCGTGGTGCTATTTTGCGCGTGAGTTGCGCGCCTATAATCGAGTGATCCCCATCGCGGCCTTTCCCGATATCGTGCAGCAAGCAGGCAATATAGATCACTTTTCGATTGATGCCTTCTTTTAAGATGCTGGACGCAAGGGGGAGTTCTTCAACCAGCTCTTCGCGCTCAATTTGCGCAAGGTTTTTGATAACTTGAATCGTATGCTCATCAACGGTGTAACTATGGTACATGTTGAATTGCATCATTGCGACGATATGGTTGAATTCAGGTATAAACGCGCCCAGCACCCCAATTTCATTCATGCGCCGCAAAGCGCGTTCTGGATTGCCGTGCTTAATCAAAAGGCTGATGAAAAGGCGCCGCGCTTCTGGGTCATTGATGAAGTCTTGGTCGATAAGATGAATATTATTTGCAATATGGCGCAGGGCCTCTGGGTGCAAAAGATGCCCTGATTTGAGTACAAATTGGAAAATGCGCAAAATATTGAGCTTGTCGTCAAAAAAACTCTCTGGGTCTTTTATGTCGATGCGATTATGGAGGCGATTATATTGCTCAGGAATTTTGATACGTCGCTTGAAGAGATTTTGAAGCTTAGGCTCTGGCTTCATCATTTGCGCTTCAAGGGACACTAAAAATATCCGCGTTAACTCACCAACATGCGTTGCATGGCGGAAGTAATCTTGCATGAAATACTCAACGCCCCTGCGCCCCGCTTTATCATGATAGCCCAGCTTTTCGGCCACTTCGACTTGCAGATCAAAGGTCAGCTGATCCATGGGGCGATTTGTGATCAGGTGAATAATATTGCGCACCTTATGGAGATAGGTTTCTGCTTTTTCGAATTGTTCGAACTCTCGCGTGCTAAAGACATCCGCCTTAACAAGCTCTGAAATAGCGCGCACGCCATGGACGTATTTCGCAATCCAATAAAGAGTGTGCAGATCACGCAGCCCGCCTTTGCCTTCTTTGACATTTGGCTCAACAACATAGCGCTGACCACCTTGTTTATCGTGGCGTTTGGTGCGCTCTGCAAGCTTGGCGTCGATAAACTCATGCGCGGTCCCCGAGAATAACTCATTGCGCAGTCTTTCGTGGAGATGATTTGCGAGTTCTTCGTTTCCAGCAATTGGGCGAATTTCCAAAAGAGCCGTGCGAATGGTATAATCTTCTTCGCCCAATCGAATACAATCGTCTAAATTCCGGAGGGAATGCCCGACCTTTAAGCGCAAATCCCATAATAGATATAATGTGGTCTCAACGACATTTTTTGTCCACTCCGATATTCCGTTGGACGTCAGAAAGAGAAGGTCAACATCTGAATGGGGCGACATTTCTCCGCGCCCATATCCCCCCACAGCAAGAACGGAAAAGCTTTCGATATTTTCTTCGGCGCCTTCATGATGAATTTTTGTAATCGTGAAGTTTAAAGCACTCAGTACAATGCAATCTGTGAGATAGCAGTAAGCTCTTAAAGCGGGGCGCGCGATATGGGGGCGCTCTAAAACAGCGCTTTCAATCTTGCGCCGTCCCTCTTTCAATGCGTCTTTAAGGATTTCAACAGTCGCTTTGCGCCTTTCAGGGGCTGAACTTGCATGATCCCAAGCTGCATGAAGCGCGCCTTCAATCTTCTTTCGATCAAATATTTCAAGCGCCCCAATGATTAAATCATCGGGCGCTTGAGGCGATAAGAGAAAATATTGGCTTATCTTAGAATCCGGATGCAAAGAAGGAACGTGGTGCGGGCTCAAGCTCAATTACCTCATTATTTTCGATTGTTGCGATAGATAAGCTTCTCTCATTGGTGCCGTCTGCTAAGAAGCGGAACACGCCATTTACACCTAAAAACCCATTCGGACGCGTGATTGCGGCGTCTGAAAGGAAATCTTTTTCCTCACCTTTAATCAAAGCGCCAAGCGCTGCGATGCCATCATAGGCAATGCTGGATAAAGAATGCGGCTGCGTGCCGTATTGGGCAAGGTAGCGTTGAGAAAATTGTGCGGCAAGCTGAGGGTCTGGGATCGCAAACCAGCTGCCCTGAAGCCCAGGCAATGCGCGTGCAGAAGCGGGATTGTCCCAGCGTTGAAGGCCAATATACTGGATGTTTGTGGCCTCAAGCCCTTCTTCTGGGAGCAGTTGCCCGAGTAGCGGCATGGCGCCATCATTGCCTGAAGTGATGAAAAGTGCATTTGCATTTGAGCTTCTGGCAGCTCTGACGATGGGGCGAATAGCTTGCACAACGCCATTTTGGCTTAATTCAAAACTTTGTTCAGCCACAAGGGAGGCATCATTTTGCGCAATGGCAGCTTTAATCGCACTCGCGCCCGCATTTTCTGCAGGGCTTTGAGCGTTAACAATCATAATATTGCTTTTGCCATTGAATTTCGCAAAATTAACGAGGCGATTGGCCGTGTTCTTAAAGGTTGACCCAAGAATATAGACGTTGCCGCCGGCAATGGCTGGGTTGTTTGAAAAAGAGAGCACTTTAACCCCAGAATTTGCAGCGGCGAGGCCTGCCGTTTTGGCGTTGCCGCCATAAACAGGTCCTAAAATGACCTTCGCACCGTCTTCGATCGCTTTGCTGGCAGCTTGAGACGCGGTATCAGGCTGGCCGCCTGTTGGGTAAACGCGCAAATCAATAAGCGGCGTTTCAGATGTTCCGTTTTGTAAATCTGCAATAGCAAGACGGGCTGCGTTCTCGAGCGATTTGGCTAGATTGTTGTCTGCGGCCTGTGTTGAGTTGTAAGGCACTAAAAGTGCGACAGGCAAGGGTTTGTCCTTGCCAAATTTTGGCAGTACATTTCCGAGATTGAATGTTTGTGGATCACATGCGCTTAAGAAGACGAGAGAGAGGGCAAGGCCGATATTGATACTCGTTTTACGCGTCAACGCCGCAATAGGATTTTTGACTTTACTAAACATAGCGCTCAACATGATATGACAGTCCTCGTCTTTGGTATTTACTCATTGTGCCTTTGACAATGTGAGCAGACTATGCGAGCGGAAAGAATTAGTAAACGCTACTTTAGGGGAAAACCATGAGTTTTGAGATCAAGCCATTGGCCGCTGGGCTTTACTTCGTTGCGACCCCAATTGGGAATGCGCGAGATATTACATTGCGCGCGCTAGATATATTGGCCTCTGCGGATGTTTTGGCAGCTGAAGATACGCGCACTTTACGCAAACTCATGGAGATACATGGCATTGCGTTGAAGGATAGAAAAATAATCGCGTATCATGATCACAATGGTGAACGCGCGCGCCCTGGCTTATTGAAGTTGCTGAATGAAGGAAAATCTGTGGCTTACGCTTCTGAAGCGGGCACGCCTTTGATTGCTGATCCTGGATTTGCCCTTTGCCGCGATGCATTGAATGAAGGCATGAAAGTGACAACCGCACCTGGGCCTGCAGCTTTTGTGACGGCTTTATCTATTTCAGGGCTTGCTTCAGACCGTTTCCTCTTTGCTGGTTTCCCTCCAGCCTCAAAAGGAACACGGCGCAGCTTTTTTGCTCAATTTACAGATTTGCAAGCGACATTAGGGTTTTATGAAAGCCCGAAACGCATTCATAAAACATTAAGTGAACTCTGCGATATATATGGCGATAATCGCCAAGCTGCGATTTGTCGTGAGCTTACAAAGAAATTTGAAGAGGTTCGAAAAGGGACGTTAGCTGAGCTGTGCGAAAGCCTTGAAAATAGCCCAGTTAAGGGCGAGATCGTGCTTTTGGTTGAGCGTGGTTCGCAAACGGTGGCCGATCTTGAAGATTTGGAGCAGATGATCAAGGAACAGTTGCAAACTCAATCCGTCAAAGATGTTGCGGCGGAAGTTGCGGAGAAATTTGGTTTAAAGCGGCGGGATGTTTATCAAAAAGCGCTGGAGATTCACAAAGGACAGAATGAAGACGAATAATGCCACCAAATCTCACGCAATGTCACCAAAGCAAAGACGAGGTATGCTCGCTTATGCGAAAGGAAAATGCGCTGAGGCTGTTGTGGCCGAGCATTATAAGGCCTGCGGTTTTGAACTTGTCGCAGAGCGCTGGCGAGGGGAAGCTGGAGAAATTGATCTCATTGTAAAAAATGATGATTGCTTTATCTTTGTTGAAGTCAAATCTTCCAGCTCCCATGAAGCGGCAGCATCACATCTTTCTCCCGCGCAATTGTCGCGCCTTTGCTTGAGTGCACAGGCTTATATGGGCGCAGAGGTTGGGAATGATTTTATAGAGTATAGGCTTGATGCCGCGTTAGTGGATGCGCAGTCGCAAATTCAAATTATAGAAAACATCAGCCTCTAAAATTTATGATGCCTTTATTAGGATGCGGCTTTCTTTTTGCCATCTTGCCATGATCCATTTTAAATCTTTAGGATCGAACGCGATGCAGCCCTCCGTTGGATGGCGCGGCTTTCTCCAATTGTGAATAAAAATCGCAGACCCTTTGCCAGCCGTTGCATCAGGCCAATTCCAATCTGTGATCAAGAAGACATCATATAATGGATCAGATCGGCGCAATTTTTCATGGCTGTACGCAGAAGGCTTGCGAGCCTTGTGATTGTATCTCGGATCACGCGCATCATCGGACCAAATATCGTTTGGCCCAATAGCGGCTAATTGAAAGGGGCATTTAGGCTTTTTGCTTCTTTCTTTGCGGTAGCCTCCCCTCATGATGCGCAGGCACGCAATGGGCGTCGCATGATCACCTTCGCGTTTATCAGAGGAAAAACCAGCTTTGCCGATTGCGCAAGGAAAACGCCGCCCAAAGAAGCGTGCGCCCCATTTGCCAACGATCATGTCGCTTCGTCTGGGGATCATTCGAGGCTGATGAGCCGCAACGCTCATAAGAGATGCCCAGACTTGCGCGCTTTCGTATCAAGATATGACGCATTAATTTTATTCTTGCCAACTTGAAGCGCGATACGTTCGGTGACTTTAATACCGTTCTCTTCCATGCGCTTAATTTTATTGGGGTTATTGGTGAGCAGGCTCACCTCACTAAAGCCCATCTCTTTCAAAATAGAGGCGCCAATGCGAAAGTCGCGTTCGTCATCTTCAAAGCCAAGGTGATGATTGGCTTGAACTGTATCAACACCAAGCTCTTGTAGATTGTAAGCGCGCATTTTGTTTGCATGCCCAATGCCGCGCCCTTCTTGATTGAGATAGAGCAAAATACCTTCGCCTGCTTCCCCCATCTGGCTCAGCGCTGCATGGAGTTGCGGTCCGCAATCGCATTTGAGAGACCCGAAAATATCACCCGTAAAACAGGCCGAATGCAGCCGTGCCAAAACGGGCTTGCTGCGATCAGGAGATCCAATCTCAATTGCAAAATGTTCCTGTGTGCCATTGTTGGGGCGAAAGACGTGAACGCGCCCCGCATTGCTCACACTCAGGGGCACATGCGCATTGCTGATGTTTCGTAAGGGTGCGAGGTTTGATAAGAGAGGAAGAGCGATCTCTGCATTGAGGAGCGTTAGGCTGGAACGCAATTCTAATTCCGTTTCGGGATTGATCTCTCCAATAATAAGGGCAGGAAGAATTTGTGCTGCTTTCGCGAGGGCAATGCCTGTGCTGATTGTGATCAGTGGCACGTCGGACTTCTTCAAAGAGAGCGCAAACTTGCCACGAGAGGGATGTGCGGGATCAGAAATTGATTTGATGACCTCAATGGAAGGGCGGTCTTCGAGGTTAATGTGCGCGAAATCACCATTGTGAGCCTCCACTCCCAACCCCAGCGCCTGCGCGCGCCTTGCCGTGATTGTGAGCTGCGTTTTCTCTAAGTGCAAAGCGGCCTTGAGCCGATCTTCTGAAATACCTTCGACGGCCACAACCAAAGCGCAGCTTCCATTACTTTTGACAAGTATAGGAATACCATGCCGCAGATCTTCTCGAGCGCGAGATACCAATTCTGAAATGCTGGGAATTAATGTCATAAGATCTTATTCACTGATTATTATGTGGCTTCGTTTTCTCTATACTTAAGTAATAGTGTAACAGAATGAAATATTGGTTTCGAAAAATACACAGTTGCGTGAATATTCTGTTGTAAAGCTTGATTTATAAACACGTATTAACAAATGCGTTGTATATGAAATTGATGGCGAGCAACTCGCGATACTTATGGTCAGGAGAATATAATGGCGAATCTAAAGAAAATCCTCCTAGTTGATGATGATGACGATCTGCGCGAAGCGCTGGGCGAACAATTGATGATGACGGATGATTTTGATGTCTTTGAAGCAGATTGCGGTGTTGCGGCAATGGAGAAGTGCCAAGGCGAGCATTTTGATCTTCTTGTATTAGATGTCGGATTGCCAGATACGGATGGGCGTGAGCTTTGCAAACGCCTACGTAAAAGTGGCGTAAAAGCACCTGTGCTGATGCTGACTGGGCACGATACGGATGCAGATGCAATCTTGGGATTGGATTCTGGCGCGAATGATTATGTGACGAAGCCTTTTAAGTTCCCAGTTCTACTCGCGCGCATTCGGGCGCAATTGCGAACACATGAGCATTCTGAAGCGGCCGTCTTCCAATTAGGGCCATATACATTCAAGCCTGCGCAAAAAATGCTGATCACTGAAGAAGATGCGAAAATTCGTTTAACTGAGAAGGAAACGAATATTTTGAAGTTTCTTTATCGTTCATCGGAAGGTGTGGTGGCGCGCGATCTGCTCTTGCATGAGGTTTGGGGGTATAACGCAGGCGTCTCGACGCATACGCTCGAAACACATATTTACCGCCTCAGACAAAAGATTGAACCAGATCCCTCAAACGCTAGACTTCTTGTTACTGAAGCTGGCGGGTATCGCTTGGCGACTTAGTTTTTGATTTATTTTGAGGGTCTCATTCTTTGAGGCCCTTTTTTATGTTTTTCTTTTGGGGTGCTTCTTCTTTTTGCGGCGCGTGAGTCGGGGCTGAGTCGTGTTCGAGTCGGTCTTCCTTCGGCTTTCTCCTCATTTATGGTCGATTTTAGGGTTAGATTCTGTGTGATTCCGTGTTTGGGTTTGGTTTTTGGGGTGATTTGGGTGTTGTTGGTGCGTTTGCGGTTGAATTGATTTTGGTATGATTTGATTTATATTGTTTATTTACAGTTGTTTATGTTGTTTGTGTGATTTTTTTGCATTTTATTTGAAAAAGGGGTTGCGGGTCGTGCGTGTTGGGACTAGAACCTCTTTCACCGGCGGCGCTGAGGCGCGGCAGGGACGCTCAGAGCGGATCAGACGGCAGCAAATAAGGTGCTAGATAGGTTGGGTTCGGGTAAGAAAATTGAGATATTTGAAGCGGTTGTGCTGTTGTAGAGGTGGCGCATCTGTTGATTTTTGTCTCTCGCTCTTTGAAAATTTGGAATGAACGAAGAGATATGTGGGCGGTTTGGCTGTTTCGACAGACAAATCTCTGTATATCGCACTCTTAGAGATTTATCTCGATTATAGAGTGTCAG
>CALLMA010000072.1 GCA_938008015.1 uncultured Celeribacter sp. | reverse complement strand
GCTCTTGGGTACAACCGCCGATGCAACTGCGCTTACTCTTTATGGCATTGCGACAATTGCGTCAAAACTTAGCACAGCACAAAGCCTTTCCGACGTGCGAGATGCTTCAAGTGAATTTGCTGATTTAGCAGGTAGCTTTTTGCAAAAGGTTGAGAGCGGCGAGGTGAAACTTCCCTTTCAAGCTAAGGGCGTTGAAGCTGTTATCAGTGATATTGAAGCGCGCTCTACAGCTGTAAGCAATGCCCTTTTAGGCAATCCTCAAGCAGGAGGCCAAAACTAATGCGGGCGCGTTTTGATGATCTTACGCAAGAAGAGCGTTTGCGCTTTGGCAATGGGGTTGGGCCTCATTGGCTCTCAGATCAGGCGCGTCAGTTCATAACACAGTGGGCGAGTTGGTTTTTTGAAGATGCCAGCTGGCGTCATCACGATTTTGGTTATGTTGTTGGTGGCGATCGATGGGATCGTGCGCGTTGTGATTGGCTCTTTTTTACGGCCATGTGGCGTGATGCTTTATCGCAGCCAAAGTGGCAGATTTTGCGCTTGCCACTGGCAATGATGATTGCGGTTCTGTTCTATCTGTTGGTGCGTATTTTTGGTCAATTTGGCTCGTTTAAATATCGCGATAATCCGCTTTCAATACAAGAATTGCGTGCGCAGCATCTATCTAAGAAAAGGAGCTCTTTATGACAAAGCATTTTGAACTTGATGCAACTTGGGTTGAAGTCGCTTCTGGCCCTTGCTTGATTGAGGCGGTGAAGCGCACCACCCATGTGCATTTTGGCGAAAGCGCGCCGGAGATAGGGAGCAAAGCTTTCCATCGCCTTTACCCAAATCATCATGAAGATCTCTCTTATTCTGGGACGCTCAAAGCCTGGGCGCAAGCCGGAGATGCGACTTCTGAAATCGTTGTTACATTGAGCGTGTAAGGAGAGGTTTGATGCGTGTTGTCCCGCCTCCAGCTGCATTGCCAACAGTAGCAGCGATTAATAATAATGCACGGTTTGTTGTGAACTCGGAGGACCCTACCATTATTTTATTCGCTGATATTACGCTGCCACGGCCTGCAAAGCTCGCAATATCAGGAGTGATCATGGGTACATTTTATTATGTTTGCGGGATCGCTATCTATATTAATGGTGTGCCCATCAGCCTAGGTACTGGCAATAATGCTTCTCATCCTGATTGCTGCCAAATCCACTTTGGAATGGGCCATAATAGCCGTTTATTTGCGGAGCCGTATTGTACAATCTCACCCTTGCTTGAAGCTGGTACTCATAAAGTTGAAATTGGTGTCATCAGCAAATGGGGCAACTCTACACGCGATATGTATATCAATAATCGCCAGCAGGGGGACATGGCCAGCAGTTCACACCTTAAAGTGGAGGCTTTCTAATGGATCAGATTGAGCGTGATATGCGCCTTCAAGAAGGTAAAGTTGTGGGTGATTTTTGGTTTAATGAAAAAACAGCCCATAGCTTTATGACCTTGGTAAGCTTTGCGCAGATTAATCAAATTGCAGCTGTTAATTGGCCTAATAAAAATCGGCAGTGGATGGAGATCCCAACGACGCAAGCGGTACAAATTTGCGGGGCTATCATCACCGAACTGCAAGCGATTTACCAAGCGTCTCATCAATCAAGAAATGCTGGAAATGAGGTTGAAGATGGAAATTGAACTTAAAGATTTGATCACTTGGGGTGGGATTGTTTTGGGCCTTTTGGCGCAGTGGTTTCATCTAAAAGGTCGTGTCTCGACCTTGGAAACCAAGCAAGAGATGCAAGCAAAACATCATGCCGAATCTTTGGGGCAAATCTACCGCGCGCTTGAACGCATCGAACGCAAAGTCGATGGTAAGGCCGATAAATCGTAAGCCGCTACATATAAGAGATCACAAAGCGCCAAAATTAGCTCATAAAGCGCTTTGTGATACGGGGAAAGCCGCTTATCAAGCGCCCCGCCGATCAAAGTATTCTTGATGACCGCTCTCAACCTCACCTTTGGTCGAGGCGAAGCGGTTTATGTATTAAGGTAAAAACATCTTGAGAACAAGAGTAGAACAAAAATCCAAAAAAGTAAGTGCAATGCCTCAGCCAATCGCTCCTTGGATGGGTGGTAAAAGGCTGCTCGCTAAGCGTATATGCAAGCTCATTGATGCAGATCCAAATCACACAACCTACGCAGAGCCCTTTGTTGGCATGGGGGGCATATTTTTGCGCCGCAAACACCGTGCTAAAGCTGAATTTATAAATGATTACAATAAAGATGTTCAAAATCTATTTCTTATATTGTCGGAGCACTATGAGGCTTTTGCTGATTATCTAAAGTGGAAAATCCCTTCGCAAGCAGAGTTTGAGCGCCTCAAGTTGATGGATGCCAGCTTGATGACGGATATTCAGAGGGCAGCACGTTTTTTATATCTTCAGCGCCTTTCTTTTGGCGGTAAGGTCAACGGCAACTTTGGTGTTAATTTTGGCCGTACCTCTCGCTTTGATATAAACACACTTGCGCCAATGCTTGAAACGCTCCATCGCCGTCTTTCTGGGGTGACTATTATGAATATGGATTGGGCAGATTTTATCACCAGAATTGACCGCCCATCCGTGTTATTTTATCTTGATCCACCGTATTTTGGTCATGAGAATGACTATGGGAAAGACCTCTTCTATCGCGATCAATTTGAGAAAATGGCGAATCAACTTGCGCAAATCCAAGGCCGTTTCATCCTTTCGCTGAATGATAAACCTGAAGTGCGAAAGATATTCAGCGCCTTTGAGATCACTCCCATCACAACAAGCTACAGCGCAGGCAATAAATCAGGCCAGGGCAAAAAAGCCGCCGAGTTGCTCATAAGTAATAATGAAATTGAGATAACATAAGGAGAAAAAATGCTACTCATATCTGCTTTTATAATGGGCTTCACCCTAGGCGCAATCACCACATGGCACTTCACCCTATACGTGGTGCACCGTGTGATCGAAGAACACATAGAGAAAGGTGTGTTTAGAAAAAGGGGACTGAAATACAAAATTGAAAAGATCGGGCAATACAGAAAGGAAATGTCCGAATAATTGTGCAGAACGGTCCGAAAAACGGCGCGCGCTTACAGTTTGGTGGAATTGGAGGGCAAATATCAATGTATATGGAGGTTTGAATGGTGCCCCCACACGGACTCGAACCGCGGACCTACTGATTACAAATCAGTTGCTCTACCAGCTGAGCTATAGGGGCACTGTGTGGTCTATTTATTGTGTTGGGAGAAGGGCTGCAAGAGGAAAAATGCATTTTAAAAGAAAAAAGCAAAAGTTTTCTTTGCGAAAGGATTTTATGGGTAGCGGGCTGTTTCATATAGCTATTGCTTAGAAATAAAGGCGCAGATTTTACACTGCGCCTTTATCTGGATGAATTTGTACTTCTTCCTAGAAGTGAATTG
>CALLMA010000071.1 GCA_938008015.1 uncultured Celeribacter sp. | reverse complement strand
CAGGTTTTCAACCTGAAAAGAGGGGTTCGATTCCCCTAGGGACTGCCACGCGGAGTTATCCTTCCCCCGACAATCGAAAACGTTTCCAGCGGTGATTTCGCGCGCCTGGATGCCGCCGTCTGGATGTTGGGCGATGCCGTGATCGGGCGCTGAAACGGGGTCTCTGTCGTTTTTTTGAAAAAGCGCGCGACGCCCTCTTGCATCGCCGAAAAGGGACGGCTATCAGGCCGCTCCTCCGCGCAGCGGTCCCTTCGTCTATCGGTTAGGACGTCAGGTTTTCAACCTGAAAAGAGGGGTTCGATTCCCCTACGGGATGCCATTAAGATTTTTACTCCCATGAAATGCATGAAATAACTTCAGCTCTAACTGACTGCACACTTGATTCAGATTTTCTTTTGGTTTTAGTTGATTATGAATCAATATCTTACCAAAGCAATTCATCCGCCTATATGCGCGCATAGAGGACGGCTTTTGCAGTGTCGGTTAAAGGGAAAAAAATGATCTCCATCATTTATACATTGGGCATTGGCCTTATGGGCGCCATTTCTTTTTTATATCTCAATCTCCCCCTACCATGGTTATTAGGCCCTATTATCGCCTCACTGCTCGCAGCACTTGCAAAAATCCCGCTCAAAAGCTTCACACCTTTAAACAATTTTATGCGCACAGTCCTTGGCGTCGCCGTCGGCGCGAGCTTAACCCCCAGCGTCGTGATGAGCTTTCAATCCATGTGGCCCACACTTGCAATGATCCCCCTCTTCCTCATCATGATCGCCGCTTGTGGCGTTCCGTATTTTCAGAAGGTTTGGGGCTATGATTTAGCAACCGCTTATTACTCAACAATGCCAGGTGGCTTACAAGATATGCTGGTCTTTGGCGAAGAAGCTGGTGCAAATGTGCGCAAATTGTCACTAATCCATGCGACACGCGTCTTGGTGATTGTATTAGGGCTACCGTTTATCTTAAGGGAAATATGGGACGTTGATTTGAACAGCCCACCCGGATTATTTGCAAACCAAATCCCTATAGCAGAAATGATCATTATGCTGATTTGCGGCCTCGCGGGGTGGAAAATTGCAAAATGGGTCGGGCTATTTGGCGCTTCGATTTTAGGCCCCCTGCTTTTAACCGCTGCCGTCACACTATCAGGCAATTTGCATTTCAGACCCCCCGCAGAAGCGATTTGGGCCGCTCAGTTTTTCATCGGAATTACCGTTGGTACAAAATATACAGGCATAACCCTTCAAGAACTAAAAACGGATATTATTGCAGGCATTGGATTTTGCATTTTGCTTTTATTGATCAGCTTTAGTTTTTTTGAAGTCATCACCCTCTTCCATTTAGCCCCCTCAATGGAAACTCTTTTAGCGTTCACCCCAGGTGGGCAAGCGGAATTGGCTGTGCTAGCCCTCATCGTTGGCGCGGATATGGCCTTTGTCATTGCCCATCATATTTTGCGAATCTTTCTCGTTATTCTTGGCGCCCCAATCGCGATCAAAATCTTAAAACAACGCGAGCCTTGATCTCCGAAATACTTGCCTACGTTCTCTTTTTGTACTAGCGTATTTTTATTATTTTAAGAAAGGTAATTTTATGTCTCAAATGAACGCAGTTGGCTGGTTTGAAATTTTTGTTGAAGATATGGCGCGCGCTGTCGCATTTTATCAAGATGTCCTTGGCATTGAACTCCAAGACATGACTGATCCAACGGGTGAAACCGAAATGATGAGTTTTCCAAGCACAATGGAAGCCTATGGTGCTGCGGGTGCGTTGGTAAAGGCGGCATATGCGCAGCCGGGGTCAGGTGGTACGCAGGTTTATTTCTCCGTGGAAGATTGTGCAACACAAGAAGCGCGTGTTGAAAAGGCAGGCGGCAAAATCATTCGCCCTAAGTTTTCAATCGAAGAATATGGTCAGGTCGTTGTTTGCGAAGATTCTGAAGGCAATACAATTGGTTTTCATTCTCAGAAATAGAATTGAAAACCCTATAAAAAAAGCGCGCCACAAGAGGCGCGCTTTTTAAATGAAGTGATGCGATTAATGGCCTAAGATTTGGCTCAAGAACTGCTGCGTGCGCTCTGATTTTGGATTGTTGAAAAACTCTTCAGGTTCGTTTTGTTCAACAATTTGACCATCAGCCATAAAGATCACGCGGTTTGCCACTTGGCGTGCGAAGCCCATTTCATGGGTCACACAAATCATTGTCATCCCCTCTTCTGCGAGCTCAATCATCGTATCAAGCACTTCTTTGATCATCTCAGGATCGAGCGCGGATGTTGGCTCGTCAAATAGCATGATGCGCGGCTTCATGCACAAAGAGCGCGCAATCGCAACGCGCTGCTGTTGCCCGCCAGAGAGCTGACCAGGGTATTTATGAGCTTGGTCAGGAATTTTGACCTTCTCAAGGAAATGCATCGCTGTATCGATCGCTTCTTTACGGGGCGTCTTGCGCACCCATGTTGGCGCGAGGATGCAATTTTCTAAAATTGTGAGATGCGGGAAGAGATTGAAGTGCTGGAAACACATCCCAACCTCAGAGCGCACCTTATCAATATTCTTGAGGTCATTTGTGAGCTCAATCCCATCTACAACAATTTGCCCCTTTTGATGCTCTTCAAGGCGGTTGATGCAGCGGATCATGGTTGATTTCCCTGATCCTGAAGGGCCTGCGATAACGATACGCTCGCCTTTATTGACGGTCAGGTTAATATCACGCAGCACATGAAATTCACCATACCATTTGTTCATATTTGTGAGCTGAATTGCAACTTCATCACCCACCTGCATTTTGGAACGATCGACTTTGCGTTCTTGATTTTGAGACATATGGAGCTCCCTCCTAAATTTCTTATCCAGCGATTTTCGCCAATGATCTGCGCCCTAGAAGCAAAGGGCGCAGTGAAAGTTTAATGATGATCTGTGCGCAATTTACGCTCCAAATACATAGAATAGCGTGACATCGAAAAGCACATCAGCCAGAAAATTAACGCAATGAATGCATAAAGCTCCCAAACAATGCCATTCCAATCGGTGTGAGAACGAACGGCAGTGGCAATTCCAAGAGGATCATTGAGGGCAACAATAGACACGAGCGTTGTATCTTTGAGAACTGAGATGAAATTCGAAACAATACCAGGTATTGAGATTTTCAAAGCTTGCGGCAAAATGATCAATCGTTGCGCCTGCCAATAATTCAACCCAAGAGAATCGGCCGCTTCCTTCTGCCCGCTTGGCAAAGCCGCCAAGCCGCCTCTGATCACTTCCGCAATATAAGCCGCCGTAAAAAGCGTAACTAAAATCATCACCGATAAGACCGGATCAAGATTGACCGATTTTGGCAAGAAATACTTCAGCAAAACCGTCGCTACGAAGATCAACGTAATCAATGGGACACCACGGATCAATTCAATGAAGAGCGTTGATAGCTTTTTCACAATGAATAAATCCGACTGTCGCCCTAAAGCCAATAAGATGGCTAGAGGCAAAGAGGCGACAATCGCGACAATCCCGATCGTGATAGAAAGGACAAACCCTGAGATCTCACGTGATGGAATGGATTGAAGTTCAAATGGCAAAATCAAGTGGATCAAAGCCGATATCGGCGCATTCAAGAGCCATAACCCCAAGATCAGAAACACAAGCATAAGTCCAATTGAGAATAATGAGATCATATACTTAGATAAGATTTGATACACATAGCCTGCCGCCACAATCAAAACAGCGATCGACAAGTAGCTCGACAATGAACCACCCCAAATAAGCCAAGGATAGATAAAAAGTGTCGCAAAGGTTGCAAGGTATAGCGTGCGCGGTGTCGAAGGGAATAAAATCGGCGTGATTGCGACAAACACAAAGAGAAGCGCAAAAACAGGTCGCCAAAAGAGCCCCTCTTCAAGATTACCAAACGAGTAGCCAAAGATGATTTGATCCCAGCGATCTCTCACAACGGCCCAGCAGGCATATTCACGACCATCACTATATTGCGAAGCAAAAATTTCGCGACAATGAGACAATGAATCTGCATTCCAAATTCCCAAAAAGACCCAAGGGACCGCATTCATCAACACAGAGCCGAGAAGAAAGAGCACAGTGATGCTTAACGCCGTGTTATAGAAGGATGAAAACAAGTTTGCCCGCAACCATCCAATCACACCGACTGTATCAGAGGGCGGCTCTTGCTGTGGCAGCATGTCGGTTCGTACGAATTCATAATTTGACATATTAACGCTCCACCAATTTCATGCGGTTGTTATACCAGTTCATGACGACAGAAATCGTCAGGGAGATACTCAGGTAAATCGCCATTAATAATAAGATTGCCTCCATTTCACGCCCTGTTTGGTTCAAAGTGATCCCTCCCAAGGTGGAAACAAGATCCATATAGCCAATTGCAACGGCAAGGGATGAGTTTTTTGTGAGGTTCAAATATTGAGAAATCAACTGCGGAATGATTATTCGCATCGCTTGAGGCAAAACAACCAAACTCATGATACGCCCAGGGCGCATACCGAGAGCGAGAGCCGCTTCTGTCTGCCCTTTGCTCACCGCCTGAATGCCTGAACGCACGGCTTCGATGATATATGTTGTCGTGTAAAGCGTCAGCCCCAACCAAAGACCAATGAAAGGTGCGGACATATTAATCCCGCCCTTAAAGTTGAACCCCTTGAGTTCTGGTTTGCCAATATGAAAACCGAGCGCGATTAAAATAATGATGGTTGGTAGAGCCATCGCGGCAAGGTTGACCAGAAAAGTCGCAGGGCGTTCGCCTGTGTCATTTTGGATCTGCAATGCGCGGGCATTATTTTTTCTGACGAAAAGCCATCCGCCAATCAAACACGCCAATATCAAAAGGAGTTCGATGCTAACAAAGAATATGCCAAGATCAATATTGCCTAGAGGGCGTGAGAATAACGGTTCGGGAATATAAATTCCGCGATTTGTCAGCGCAACACTATCCATGAAAAGCATACTCGCTTCAGGATCAGCACCTCGGAATTCACGCGGGCTTGGAGCGAGTGCTGTAAATGTAAACATGCACACAAAAATCCACAAAAGCACTGGGATATTACGAAATATTTCTACATATCCAGCCACTAAGCGCGACACGAGCCAGTTGTTTGATAAGCGTAGAACACCGCCGATCACGCCAAGAATTGTCGCCGCAACACAGCCTGAAAAGGCCACAAGCAAAGTGTTAAGCAAGCCAACCAAAGTTGCGCGCCCATGTGAACTTTGCGCCGTATAGTCGATTAAAATTTGGTTGATATCATAGCCAGCAACATCACCCAAAAAGCCAAATTCAATCGGCTTACCGAGATCTGCAAGGTTTTGGACAACATTATTGGCAAGCCAAAAGAACGCGAGCAAAAAAGCAATCAATACGCTAATTTGAATAGTCAGCCCGCGGTAGCGTGCGTCATATAATAGCATACTGAATTTGAAATTTTCTTGCCAAGGAGCTCCATTTTTAGACATTTATTCTCCCCACACCGATAAAATCGGTAACAGCACATGGATCTGTGCTTTATATTTTCATTGTTCTGTAAACATCTAAGCTACAGAAAGAAAAAGGGCACCGAATAGGCGCCCTTTCTAACTTCTAACAAACCTAGCGGAATGGCTGTGAGTACTGAAGACCGCCTTCAGTCCAAAGCGCATTCAAACCACGAGATAAGCCAATCGGTGTGCTTTCACCAATTGTACGCTCAAAAACTTCGCCGTAGTTGCCTGTTGCCGCAATAGCGCGTGCTGCCCAATCCGCATCAAGGCCAAGCATCTCACCCAAAGATCCTTCAGCACCTAATAGGCGGTTGATTTCTGGATTATCGCCCCCCTTTGCAAGCTCAGCCACATTTGCTTGTGTGATGCCAAACTCTTCTGCAGCAACGAGCGCGTTTTGTGTCCAACGCACCACATCTTCCCAAGCATTATCGCCGTGACGCACTGCGGGCCCAAGAGGCTCTTTAGAAACGACTTCAGGCAAAATCACATATGCGCTTGGATCTTTAAGAGAGGCACGAACCCCTGCAAGTGCAGATGCATCTGTTGTGTAAACATCGCAAGCGCCTTCAATGAAGAGTGCCTTTGCCTCTGTTGGGCTGCCGACTGGAAGCGGCTCATAGCTCATATTGTTGGTGCGGAAAAAGTCGGCCAAGTTAAGCTCTGTTGTTGTACCTGTTTCGATACACACGGTTGCGCCCTCAAGCTCTTTCGCTGAAGAAACACCAAGCTCCGCCGGCACCATGAAACCTTGCCCATCATAATAGTTGATGCCAACAAAGGATGTTTTGAGATCAACATCGCGTGAGAAAGTCCATGTCGTTGTGCGATATAGAACATCTACAAGGCCAGTTGAAAGTCCGCTGAAGCGGTTCTTTGAGGACAACTCAATATATTCAACAGCATCCGCATCATCAAAAATTGCAGCGCCCAATGCACGACAAAACTCTACATCGAATCCTTGATGCTTACCGCTTGCATCACGAGCAGAAAAACCAAGCGTACCTTCAGTAACACCACAGTTCAACTTTCCACGCTCTTTGATGTCTGACAACGTATCAGCGCTTGCAGCACCTGTTGCAAGCCCGGCAACCGTCGCGGCGCTTAATAGGATCGTTTTTCTCATTAATTTTCCTCCCTTAACATGCCTCCAGCATGTTTTATTATTATGTTTTAAAATATAAGCAGCGTTTATATTTCAGCAACCTTGAAATAAAAGTTGCATCTAGGTCAATAGATTTAAACAAAAAAATTTAATTGACCACATAAAACAATAAATTTTCGATCAAGATTTTAATCTCATCCCACTGAAATCTTAAACAAACAAAGAGAATTTCTCTTTTTAGGCTCTTTTCTAAGGAAGGGCATATTTTCTTCTCACTGCCTTGATAAACGCACCACAACACAACCCAAAATAGAGTAATCATTGCTCACAATATAGGCAAACCGCAAAAATACGGATTTCGAACATATTACGCCTTGTCCCAGAGGGCCGGTTATTGCATTAAACAGCATAGGATTTCGAAATGTGATTAAGGATCATCTCCAACATGTCAGCGCAAAGTGAAAACAACAAATCACAGCTGCACAACAACATTTCATGTGATGCCCTCACTTATGAGATCGATGGCAAAAATATTTTAAACAAAATCAGCCTCGAGACGACAGTAAATCGATTAGGGGTCGTCGGCCGCAATGGATCTGGAAAATCAACCTTTGTGCGTCTTCTAACAGGCTTAATCGCGCCCAGCTCTGGAAAAATATCAATCAACGGCATTGATTTGCACAAAGATCGAAAATCAGCTCTTCGCGAAGTTGGTATCTTATTTCAAAATGCCGATCATCAAATTATCTTCCCTACTGTCATTGAAGAAATTGAATTTGGCCTAAAACAACTTGGCCACACGAAAACGCAAGCAAACGCACATGCGCTTGCAACATTAGAGCTTTTTAAAAAACCGCATTGGAAAGAGGCCTATTGCGCGCAATTGTCACAAGGGCAAAAACATCTCTTGTGCTTAATGTCCATCGTTGCGATGGCGCCCAAAATCATCATTCTTGATGAGCCCTTTGCTGGGCTCGATATTCCAACCAAAATGCAGCTCAATAAATATCTGGCCCTCTATGAAGGCAGCATCATCCATATCACACATGATCCGAAAGATATTGAAGACTATGACACAACGGTTTGGATTGATGAGGGAGCTATAAAATCACTTGGTGAGACAAAAGAGATACTCCCTGATTACCTGCACCATATGAACAGATTAGGCCAATCTGATGATATCACTGAGCTCTCCCGTTAAAACAAAAGCGCATGGTTGGCCGGCAGGCGCAAAGCTTGCTGGGCTGTGCATCCTCTCTATTTTACTCATAGCGATCACTTCGCCTCTCATTCATGCCCTTTTCTTCAGTGTCGTCCTATTTCTATATCTGCTAGCGGGCCGAATCTTTTTTGTAAGCGGCATAAAAAAACTATTTATATTATGGCCCTTCATCCTCATTGTCAGCCTCTGGCATTTATATAATGGGCAAACAGCTCAAGGCATAACGATCGTCTTGCGCCTCTTGTCTGCCGTTGCCCTCGCCAACCTCGTCACCATGACAACCAAGCTCAGTGATATGATTGATGTGATCCACAGGCTCGCAAAACCGCTCACTTTTATTGGCTTGAAAACCCAAGCACTTGAAATCTCAATCGCACTCGTCATTCGCTTGACACCAGAGTTGATCGCAAAAGGCACAGCCCTCTCGCAAGCGTGGCGCGCGAGAAGCCCAAAGCGCCCAAACTGGAAAGTTGTCATCCCCTTTATTGTTGTCACCTTAGACGACGCGGATCATTCTGCTGAAGCCCTCCGCGCAAGAGGCGGCATTCAACCCACACATAAGGAATAATCATGGAAAGAAATCTGACGCATATCGCCCTCTTTGCCGCCCTAATAGCAGCATTAGGCCTTATCCCTCGCATCGAACTCTCCTTCGGCATCCCTATCACAGCACAAAGCCTAGGCATCATGCTTGCAGGCACAATTTTAGGGGCCAAAAGAGGCGCACTGGCCGTCCTACTCTTTCTACTGCTCGTCGCAATCGGCCTGCCTTTTCTCGCAGGCGGGCGCGGTGGTCTGGGTGTTTTTGCAGGGCCAACTGTCGGCTTTTTACTTGGCTTCCCAATCGCCGCGTTTATCATCGGCCTCATTGTAGAAAAAACCCGCATTGGCCCCATCGCCCTAACGGCGACACTTGCATCCATAATCGGCGGTATCGTTGTCCTTTATATTGTCGGCATTGCAGGATTGGCTGTAAAACTCGATAAAAGCTTCGCGGATTCAGCAAAGCTCATGTATATTTTTATTCCGGGCGACATCATAAAAGCAATTATCGCAGGCATCATTACAGCGGCCATTGCAAAAGCACGACCTGCCAGCCTACTGTCTAAACAGTAAAACGACATTCAAAACGATTTTCAAAGGGGCGCCTGCAGTGCCCCCTTTTATATGCGCGAATGAGCAGTGATGTAGACCTAAACCCCATTCTGCTTACGATGAGTGTATAGCCTATCATGAACTAAATACAATATACCAATTAGAAACGCCAATTGCATTCCATCTTCATCTATTTGCAAAGAAACACTTTTCCTAAGTAATAATGATGAAAGGCATCCCATCAAGTGATCTCAATGATCACTCTGCAGCAGGGCACAGTACGTAAAGTAAAGTCACACACAAAGCGCTTTCATCTCATCGGTAAAATAGACATGGATCGGCTCTTTTTTATGCCATTATATATTCATTATTGAGTTCAAAGTTTTTACTAGGGTGAACGGAGGACAACTTGGGCTTTGTGAATAAGATGTCCCAAACTTCATTGCCAAAACTGTTACATTTGATATTGCCAGTCTATGTTGGGTAAAAATGACGCAATTTTGAAGGAGGGCATTAGAAATCCTTCGCACAAATTTAAACAACAAAATTTTCAGCAACTCTCAATCACCGAGAACCACATACACTTTGCTTAACACATTTATCAGATCACTGACAAAATCTTTATTCCTTATATCTATCAAGCCTTCGGGTTCATCTATATCACCTTCTTCATAGAAGAACTCACCAGGCTTCTTAACATTAAATGGTAAATTTTCTGCCTTTTGAAGTGCTTCATAGCTTGACCCAACACCATGCTTTAAAACGTTTACGGCCAAGTAATAATGCCACAAACGCTCTGCAAGTTCAACTTCGCCACTTTTTATCAAATATGACTTCAACGTTTTAAAAAAAGGCCCATCCGGAAACTTATGCTGCAACCGCGCCTCGAAAAGTGAAAATGTACCAATAACAAAAATTTCCTGTTCCGCGATAACAACCCGCAGAGCGTTTATATACTCTGTTCGGCCTCCATGATAACCACTCATCAGCTTACTTATCGAGGATACTCTTTCGTTACATCTATTTGCTGCGGTTTCTGCAGCCGCAAATAATATGCTTAATCTACTCATCGCACCCATTAGTTGGCTCCCTGCGTATAGTTTTAGGAGTCAATCTAAACAAAACATTCTTTCTCAATCAATCGGATTACTCCTTCGTTTCATTTTAGATGGTGTGCTCAGCTGTAAATTGAAGTTACAACTAGTCGATTGTTATTGAAATAATAGTGGTAGCATTTTTTTGGTTGCGGGAGTAGGATTTGAACCTAC
>CALLMA010000070.1 GCA_938008015.1 uncultured Celeribacter sp. | reverse complement strand
AGAAACTTTAGATCATTTCAAAACGTCCTTATGGAAAGAGATAAGGGCAGATGCAGCATGGGCATTGGATCGAATAAAACTTAAAGACAGTTTCACCAACCCACCACCTTTATGGAATGAAGAAAGTAAAATCACCGAGCTGTGGCATAAGTTGAAAGCCGATCTTCTCAGCGGAAAACATGGCGATATGGCTTTTTGGGTGGATTGGTATGATGGCCTCTTAGCGGGGCGAAAGCCCAATCTTGAGATGCTACAAGAGATTGCGTTCATCGACAATGACACATGGGAGCAAGGCCAAGAAGCTGTAATGCCTGAAATCAATTCGATTTGGGAGCGGTATCTGAAACAACGTGCGACGCTTGTACGAAAAATCAAGGTACATCCTGAAACGGGGCTTTTTTATGAAGAGCCTGTAACGGATATTGGCGTTGATGATCTTGCGAGCACAGAGAAAAAACTCACTCATGCGGTTGATAAGATACGGCAACAGTTAGAGAAATCTAATCTATATAATATTTTTTCTGATCTCATCGATGATATCGAGAGTGATCTAGTGCTCTGGAAAGATAACCCTGCTGATCTCTATGATTATCTCAAAGATCATGCGTATTTGTTTAAGAGTCGTATGAAAGAAAACGGGCTTGAAGATGATGCGCAATTGCGGGTGTTCCTTGATCGGATTGACCGCACGCGCCGACAACTCCGAATTGATGATCCGCGCATTGAAGAGCGCGAAGCGCAGCATATTGCGATTATTTACGATGAATTGCCTAAAGAGCAGAAAGTTGCTTTCGAAGAAGCAATCGAGCGCGGGGCTGAAGCTTCTGAGCCTAAACTCAAGGATAGTATGCAGAAGGATCTTAAGGTTCTAAGAGCATATAAGGCGGATTCAATTATTCAGGGGAATGCGGCGCGCCGCGAGGCTGAGAGGCTATATCAGATAGAAATAGATCCAGAAATTGCAAAAGGGGTTAAATCAAGTATTCTTGGTGCTATCCTATTTGAGGGTATTAAAAGCCTTTTGGGGTTGTGGCCTTAAAATTATCATTGTTTTACTTTGAAATTTCTTCCCCATAGACAAGGAACCTCATCTCTTTTACATCTAACTCAAGTATAAAATGGAGTATTTGAGATGAGTGGTTTGCTGGCTTTGTTTGATGATATTGCTGCGATTGCCAAGGTGGCGGCGGCGAATTTGGATGATGTGGCCACTCAGGCTGTTAAGGCATCCTCAAAGGCGGCGGGGGCTGTGATTGATGATGCGGCTGTGACGCCGAAATATCTCCAAGGGTTTAAGCCTGCGCGCGAGTTGCCGATTGTTTGGCGGATTGCGGTTGGCTCTATTCGCAATAAGCTTTTGATTTTATTGCCGGCGGCATTGCTTCTTTCTGCTTTTGCGCCTTGGCTCATTATGCCACTTTTGATGCTTGGCGGGGCATATCTTTGCTTTGAGGGGGCCGAGAAGGTTTATCATCTATTTGTCCCTCACAAACACCACCATGAAGAAGCACATGAAGGCGGTGCGCCGGCGGAACTTGAAGAGGCGAAGATCGCTGGCGCGGTAAAAACGGATTTCATTCTTTCTGCGGAGATCATGACGATCATTCTTTCGGCTTTGGATCAAGGTGGTAGCATTTGGTTTCAAGCAGGGGCTTTGGCTTTCGCGGGGGTGATGATCACTGTCGCGGTTTACGGGACAGTTGCGCTGATTGTGAAGGCGGATGATGTTGGGCTGTGGCTCGCGCAAAATAGCTCGGTTGGTGCAATTAAGGCATTTGGGCGCGGGATTGTGCAATTCATGCCGTGGCTTTTGAAGGCGCTGATGATTATTGGCACGGCGGCGATGATTTGGGTGGGCGGTGCTATCATCGTGCATGGGCTTCATGAGATGGGATTGCATCATCCATATAAAGAAATTTCAGCGGCGGCCAAATGGGCGGGTGCGACGTTTTCATCGGCACCAGCTGCTGCATCTTGGGGTGTGACCGCTGGGTTGGATGGTGTTTTTGGGCTGGTTGTTGGTTTGCTGACAATGCCTCTCGTTGCCAAGGTTATTGCGCCTCTTTATGGGCGCATCAAAGGCTAAAGACGATTTAGATAAAATAAAAGCGCAGCTTTCGGGCTGCGCTTTTTATGTGTCGATCAGGAATATATAGGGGCTATTTAAACCAACGGCTTTCTTTGAGTTGATCCCAAGCCCAGACCACTTCTTGCAGCTGTTCTTCTTGCGAACGATCGCCTCCGTTCACATCAGGGTGCAAGACTTTAATCAAAGAGCGGTACTGCTTTTTGATTTGCGCTTTGCTCCAATCGTCCTCACCCTCGAGAATATCCAAGGCGCGACGCTCTGTTGGCGGAAGTTTGCGCTTGTTTTTGACGCCACCTGCTTTGCCAGGATTGCGGGTTGCATTATTGCCGAGGACTTCGTGCGCATCATCGATGCCAAGGCGATCCCAAGCTTCGCGCTCAACGCGCGGTTTGCCAAAGGGCTGAGTAGGCCGATCGCCGGTTTGCGATGATTTATAAGCCTCATCCATTTCTTCTTCTGTGGCTGTTTCGAAGAAATTCCATTGCGAATTATATTCGCGGACGTGATCTTTGCAGAACCATTTATATTCGTTCAAGTGGTCTGGAGAGCGCGGCGCGCGGTATCGACCGCTTTCATCGCAACCTTCGAATTCGCATTGTCTTCGAGAGGTTTCCACAGCACCGGACATACCGCGCCTGCCGGTGCGTCGGTTTTTCTTATCTTTAGCCGCTGACATGTTGAAGCCAAATGGATCGTCTTTTTGCATTCTTGAAGCACCTTTTCGAATCTGACGAGAGACTTTAATCAATTGCAAGCGTCTGGGGAAGAGCTCATATGAAAACAAAAGCGATTTTTTATTCAAATCATTAATTTTTTATTAAGAAATATACATATTTGCATGATATTGTCTGAGTATGTATGTCGTTTAAAAATGGAAGAATTTATGTCGATTTCGGATCAAATATACGCCCGCCTATCACAAGCGATGCCATCGTCACTCATAGAGGTTGTTGATGATAGTGCAGCCCATGCAGGGCATGCTGGAAACCCGGGTGGAGAGGGAGAGACGCATTTTAAACTTCGGATACGCTCGAGCGCATTTGAAGGAAAGTCACGCCTTGCGCGGCACCGGATGGTTCACGCGGCGCTTGGAGATATTGTTCCGCGGATCCATGCGCTGGAACTTGATTTAGATATTGTTTAAAATGGTGTTGTCGCTTTTGCAGCGAGGCTTTCAATGCCATTGCATTGAGGGATTAAGGGTGCGCCCTTGCCGGCATAATGAGCGTGCTTGATTTTTCTCGTCCTAATTTTTTTGTCGTAGCGGCCCATATTCCATTTTGAAGGTAAGAATGGTTATGATTTTCTAATGGAAAAAGCACCCAGTAATTTTCCCATTAAAGTCTATTGATTTGCATCGAGCCTTGATCAAAAATGAAGATGTTACTGGTAGTTTTGTTGTAATTATTGAATGTGTTACGAATGCGT
>CALLMA010000069.1 GCA_938008015.1 uncultured Celeribacter sp. | reverse complement strand
AATAAGAAAGAATTAAAATTTAAAATCAATATATTAATAGGTATTATTAAAGTCTTAATTGTCGTCCATTGAGGAGATTTTTAGCCTTGTTTTGAAGGCTTTTGATAAATGTTGAGTGAGGGCATTTCGTGCCGCGTCACTATCTTTTTTTTCAAGAGCGCATACAATTTCATGGTGCTCTTCAATCGCTTCCCTATCTCGCCCTGCCATCGCAAGCGATGTTTTCTCTAACAAGGCCATGGTTCTATGCACAATATCAAGCTGTTCAACCAAGTAGCTATTATGGGAGGCGAGATGGAGTTGTTTGTGAAATTTCTTATTGGTGCGAGAAAGCGCGTGTGGATCACCCAAGAGCAAGCGATCTGCTTCAACCATATCACGCAAAAGCTGTATTTCCTCCTCTGCCGCATGCTTGGCGGCTAAACTTACCGCGAGCCCTTCAAGCTCGGTTCTCACGATATAAAGATCTGATATTTGATTGTGGTTCAAAGAGGCAACAATCAAAGACCTACCATCGCGGCTTAATATTTTTTGGGTTTCCAAGCGTTGCAAGGCTTCGCGAATAGGCGTTCTTGAAACGCCAAAACGATCGGCAAGATCACTTTCCACCAAACGGTCACCTGGGGTATAGTCCCCTTGGTCAATCGCTTCGAGTATGAGGGCGTAAGCGTCTTTTTGATCGTTTTTAGCTTTTGACATGAGTTCCTCCACTGCGCCATATGATGACACTTGCGTTCTGCTTCGACAAGTAGAAATCCGGCTCGCAAAATATGATTATTCTGGTTTATGTGTGAGATAGTGATTAGACTTACTCTTAATTCCATAGGAGGCGAATTTGCAGAAAACAGCAGTGATTTTTGGCGGGGCAGGTTTTTTAGGCCGTGAAGTAACTTCTCAAATGTTGGCGATAGGCTGGAAGATTAAAATAGCTACTCGGAGTGTTGATGCCGCTAAGGCAAAATTCGCAAATGTGAAATCATCCTCTTTAGAGTTTATTGAATGTGATATTTTAAACGCCCCTTCTATTGAGCGCGCTATGTATGGTTGTGATGCTGCGATTAACTGCGTTGGCATTTTGGCGGAAAAGGGGGCTAATCAATTTGATGATTTGCAAGCGACAGCAGCCGGTGAGATTGGGCGAATGGCTCAAAAACATAATGTATCGCGCCTGATACATATCTCATCTATTGGCGCAGATATTGAATCTAAGTCGCTTTATTCAAGTAGTAAGGGCAGGGGCGAGCAGCTTATCCAAGACGCTTTCGCGCAGTCCGTTATCTTGCGGCCTTCGATTATCTTTGGTGAAGAGGATAGTTTTTTCAATCGTTTTGCTCAAATGACAAAGACATCTCCGATGCTGCCTCTGGTCGGTGCGCAGACGAAATTTCAGCCTGTTTATGTCAAAGATGTTGCGCTTGCTGTTGTTAAAGCTGTCTCAGCGCATTCTATTTTTGGCATATATGAGTTGGGCGGGCCGGAGGTTGCCAATTTCCGCCAATTGATGAATAAAATGCTTGAAACCATGAATAAGAAGAGAATTGTGATCGGGCTGCCATTTGCCGTAGGGGGGATCATGGCGAGCTCATTTGATATTTTGGAAAAAGTGAGCTTCGGTGCTTTCCACAATGAGATGCTCACGCATGATCAAATTGTGAACTTAAGAAATGATAATATTGTCGCTGAAACAGCTCAAAGCTTTGTGGATTTAGAAATTCAGCCAAGATCTATGGATGAAATCTTACCTCTCTACTTATCATCGGCTCTACCTTGTAAATAGAGCCGATGCGTGATCTTGGCGTTAGACCATCATTTCTTTTGTTGCTGTCAGCTTTAGGTCTGGGAAGTCGCGCTCCACGCGGTCAATATCCCATTGCAAGCGCGTTAGGTAGACTGGGTCACCATCATGATCATAGCTGATATGCTGCTTGTTTGTATTCACAAACTTTTCTAAGGCCAGCTGAGGCCCGCTTACCCAGCGCGCGGAAGTAAATTGCGACGCATCAAAGCGAACGGGAAGGCCGTATTCTAATTCAATCCGGCTCGCGAGCACTTCAAATTGCAAAGCCCCCACAACACCAACGATAAAGCCGGAGCCGATCGAAGGCTTGAAAACCTTCGCCGCGCCTTCTTCAGCAAATTGCATCAAAGCTTTTTCGAGGTGTTTGGCTTTCATTGGATCGCCCGCGCGCACGCCTTGCAAAAGTTCAGGGGCAAAACTTGGAATGCCTGTAATGCGAATAGCCTCACCCTCTGTGAGGGTGTCGCCAATGCGAAGCTGGCCGTGGTTTGGGATGCCGATAATATCACCCGCATAAGCTTCTTGTGCGAGTTCACGATCTGAGGCCAAAAAGAGCACTGGATTTGAAACGGCCATCGGCTTTTTCGTGCGCACATGGGTCAGTTTCATGCCGCGTTTGAAATGCCCTGAGGCGAGGCGCACAAAGGCAACGCGGTCACGATGCTTTGGGTCCATATTGGCTTGCACCTTAAAGACGTAGCCCATCACTTTTTTCTCATCAGCAGATACTGCGCGTGGCTCCGCTTTTTGTGGCTGTGGCTGTGGTCCA
>CALLMA010000068.1 GCA_938008015.1 uncultured Celeribacter sp. | reverse complement strand
TTAATTCCATAAAACGGAAAGGTCAGAAAGCTGCCAAGTTTTTTTAAATCATTATCGGGGCGTTTTTTAATGCTCACCCTGATCTTTGTGATGGCTGCGGAAATTATGATTTTCGTGCCATCCGTCGCTCGGTTTCGTATTGATTATTTACAAGCAAGACTAGAAAGCGGCCAGCTCGCTTCTCTCGCTCTTTTGGGCAATGAAATGATCGAGGCGGAGCTCGAAGAAGAACTTTTGCGCAATGCAGAAGTTTACAACGTCGTTTTGTGGCGTAATGAGGTACGCCAACTTGCGCTTTCTTCCCCTATCCCTGGTCAAATCTACCGAACATATGACCTCCAAGAGACAAATCCATTACGCCTTATAAAGGATGCATTTGAAACACTTTTGGATCCCAATGAACGCATTATCCGCATCATGGGCGAACCGGTAAAACAAGCGGGGCAACTTATAGAAGTTACCATTTCAACCGCCCCCCTTCGGGAGCTGATGATAGATTATGGCAAGCGGATCTTTTATCTCTCGGCTTTCATCTCTTTTATCACGGCTACACTTCTCTTCATTTTTGTGCGAATTCTCATTGTACGCCCCATCAATAGAGTTGTGGATGCGATTGCACTTTATGCAAAAGCCCCCGAAGACACACGCCGAATCATAATTCCAAGCGCAGGCGTCTGCGAGCTGCATACAGCCGAGCTTGCCCTGAACGCGATGCAAACAGAGCTCACATCCGCCTTAAAGCAAAAAGAGCGCCTCGCCCAACTCGGCGGTGCCGTTGCTAAAATTTCACATGACTTAAGAAATATCCTCACAACCGCGCAGCTTTTCACCGATCTCATCGATTGCTCCAATGATCCTGCCGTCTCTCGCTCGGCACCAAAGCTCGTCAATGCAATTTCAAGAGCAGTTAATTTATGCGAAACAACACTCGCCTTTGGAAAGGCGGAAGAGCCTGCACCGACGCTAAAGAGAGTGCCTATCAATACGCTGATCGATGACATTGTTGAAGCCGAGGCTTTATCCACGGATAGTACAGAGATTACATTCGAAACACGAACACCCCCTTCAATGATCATCAGGGCAGATGAAGAGCAAATACACCGTGTGATATCCAATATCATCCGCAACGCAAAACAAGCGCTCACAAGCGCGAAACGTGCGGGCACAATTACGGTCATCGCCGATGAAGATGATCAAAATTGGAAAATCACCATCAAAGACGATGGGCCAGGCCTGCCTCCCAAAGCACGCGAACATCTCTTTGCCCCTTTTCAAGGAAGCACACGAAAAGGCGGAACAGGCTTAGGGCTTACGATTTCGGCTGAATTGGTAAGAGGGCATGGCGGCGATCTCATTTTGGAACGCACAGATGAAAATGGAACCGAGTTTTCAATCTATCTCCCCAAAGAAATCGCCTTCTATGATGCAAAAAATCTATAAACCTAAAAAAATGCCCCATCTTATAAAGGAGAGGCCATTACAGGGGATATTAGGCTTGCGACCTCTATAGCCACCCTATATATGGCTGTACTTAGTGCGAGAGCACAGAATCAAAACTAAAAGCCGTGTTTGATCCATTTACGCTTCAAGGATCAGCTCCGGCATAAGGAGAAGCGATATGAAATTACATGAACTCAGCGACAATCCAGGCGCAACTAAAAAACGCACACGCATTGGTCGTGGTCCTGGCTCTGGCAAAGGTAAAACTGGTGGCCGTGGTATCAAGGGTCAAAAGTCTCGTTCAGGTGTAGCGATTAAAGGTTATGAGGGCGGCCAAATGCCTCTCTACCAACGCCTTCCAAAGCGTGGTTTCAACAAGCCAAATCGTAAAAAATTCGCAGTTGTTAACTTGGGCCTCATCGAAAAATTCATCGAAGCTGGCAAGTTGGACGCAGCAAACGTGACTGAAGATTCTCTTCTAGAATCTGGTCTTATCCGCCGCAAGCTTGACGGCGTTCGCGTTCTTAACAAAGGCGACGTTAAATCAAAGCTTACAATCAACGTAACAGGCGCTTCTAAAGCAGCTGTTGAATCTGTTGAAAAAGCAGGCGGTAGCCTCACTGTTGCAGCAAACGCGGCAGAATAAGGCTTGAGGTTAGGCTTTTAGCAGCCTAGATTAACCTTAACGTTTTCCAAATGCCGCCCTCCGGAAAACCCGGTCGGGCGGCGTTTTTATTATATTACGTATACAAAATTGCGTATAACTTAGAGAGATCTATATGGCATCTGCAGCAGAACAAATGGCGGCGAACCTAAATTGGGGGACCTTAGGGAAAGCCAAAGAGCTTCGCCAGCGCATCTTTTTCACCCTAGGCCTACTGATTGTTTACCGCTTAGGTACATTTATCCCAGTCCCTGGCATCGATGGAAACGCACTTCGCGACTTCATGGATCAAGCCTCAAGTGGCATCGGTGGCATTTTATCTATGTTCACAGGCGGTGCGCTTGGTCGAATGGGCATTTTTGCACTCGGTATCATGCCATATATTTCGGCCTCCATTATTATACAGCTTCTAACGGCTATGGTCCCTTCTCTTGAGCAGCTCAAGAAAGAAGGGGAACAAGGCCGCAAGAAAATCAACCAATATACACGCTATGGAACTGTTGCCCTTGCTCTTTTGCAAGCTTACGGCCTATCAGCTTCCCTCGAAGCAGGTGGATTGGCGAATGAGCCCGGCTGGTATTTCCGCGCTTCTGTTCTCATCACACTTGTTGGTGGTACAATGTTCTTGATGTGGCTCGGCGAGCAGATCACTAATCGTGGTATTGGCAATGGTATATCATTGATCATCTTCGTTGGTATCGTCGCTGAAATTCCAAGCGCACTCGCTCAATTCCTATCATCCGGTCGCTCTGGTGCAATTTCGCCTCTTGTGATTGTTACAGTGATATTAATGGTCATTGCGGTCATTGCCTTTGTCGTCTTCATGGAGCGCGCTTTGAGAAAAGTACATGTGCAATATCCACGTCGCCAACAAGGCATGCGCATTTATGACGCTCAGTCATCGCACCTGCCTATCAAGGTCAACCCAGCAGGCGTTATTCCAGCGATTTTTGCATCATCTTTGCTTCTATTGCCAACAACGATTGCAACATTTTCTGGCTCAGACACTGGTCCAGTTATGGCAACGATCTTGGCCTATTTTGGCCCAGGCCAGCCATTATACTTGCTTTTCTTTACATTCATGATCGTTTTCTTTGCTTATTTCTACACAGCGAACGTCGCCTTTAAGACAGAAGATGTCGCGAAGAACCTGAAAAACCAAAATGGTTTTATCCCAGGCATTCGTCCAGGTAAGAAGACAGAAGAGCACCTTAATTATATTGTTACACGCCTGTTAGTACTTGGCTCTGCATATCTTGCTGCAGTCTGCCTGCTTCCAGAAATTTTACGAAGCCAATTTACTATTCCGTTCTACTTCGGCGGCACGTCAGTTTTGATCGTTGTATCTGTGACAATGGACACAATCCAACAAGTTCAATCACACCTGCTTGCACACCAGTATGAAGGCCTGATTGAAAAATCGCAGCTGCGCGGGAGGAAGCGTGGTAAGAAAGGGACTGCAAGACGATGAATATTATTTTACTTGGGCCTCCGGGCGCTGGGAAAGGCACTCAAGCGCGCCGCCTTGTTGAAGAAAAAGGGATGGAGCAACTCTCAACAGGTGATATGCTTCGTGAGGCGCGCACATCTGGCACTGAGATGGGTGAAAAAGTTGCAGCCGTGATGGATGCTGGCCAATTGGTTACAGATGAAATCGTGATTGGCTTGATCGAAGAAAAGATCAAAACGGGCAATCCTGCAGGCTACATTTTTGACGGCTTTCCTCGCACGCTCCCACAAGCTGACGCCCTCGCTGAGCTGCTATCTCGCAATGGCGCTCAACTTGAGGCCGTGATTGAGATTGCTGTTGATGATGAGGCCCTCGTGGATCGTATTTCTGGTCGTTTCACATGTGGCGATTGCGGTGAGGTTTATCACGACACAACGAAGCCAACCCAGCAAGAAGGCGTTTGTGATCATTGTGCAGGCGTCAACCTCAAGCGTCGCGCGGATGATAATGCAGATTCCCTGCGCACGCGTTTGATGGAATACTATAAGAAGACATCTCCCCTGCTCGGATATTACTATGCGAATGGTGATTTGAAATCCGTTGATGGGCTACAAAATATTGATGTTGTTGCAAAAGAGATTGAAGCAGCTCTATCTTAAATCTCTATATATTAAATAAAAAAGCGCTCTCATATACATGGGAGCGCTTTTTTTATTGCTGTTACAAAATCTTATAAACGATTGAGTAAGCTTTGCGTTGGCCAAGCATCTGCGGGAAGCCCAAGTCTGATTTGCTCTTGTTGCACGGCACCGCGCGTTCTTGCGCCCAAAATACCATCGACTTTACCAACATCATATCCACGAGCTTGCAATTTCCTTTGCAAGGCCTTCATTTGCGTATCATTGAGCCCTGCACTCGCAGAACCAGCATCGAAGACTGGCGCGCCTTGTAGCCTTGTCGCGAAATATGCAGCAGTTGTCACATAGACAAAGCTTTGGTTCCACTCGAAATATACATCGAAATTTGGATAGGCCAAAAACGCCGGACCATCTTTGCCCATAGGCAAGACAACCGAAGCTTCCAATTTATCATGTGTTAACGAGCCACCGCGCCCTCTCACGCCTTCCCGCTTCCATTGAGAAACAGTTTTCTTCTTATCAAGCCCTGTCTCAGACCAATCCAAATCTGAAGGGACGGTAATCTCGTGCAACCAAGGCTCGCCTGCACGCCACCCAAGGCTATTGAGCATTTTAGCGCCGGATAAAAGTGCATCATGGGCAGAGTTCTTAAGATCAACTCGGCCATCCCCATCTCCATCCACACCGTTAGAAATGATATCTTCAGGAAGCATTTGGACCATGCCAATTTCACCAGCCCATGCGCCAATCGTATTTTGAGGATCAAAATCACCGCGCTCATATAATTCTAATGCGGCAAAGATTTGTGGCTGGAAAAGCTCCGGGCGGCGGCAATCATGGCCCAATGTCATCAATGCATTTAACGTATTAAAACTGCCTTGCACCTTACCATAATCCGTTTCAAGTGCCCAAAACGCAAGCAAAACACCGCGATCAACACCGTATTGCCTTTCGACACGATCAAAGACCTGCTGATATTTTTTGGCGTTCAAACGCCCATGATCCATACGGTTTTTGCTAATCACAGCACGCGAAAAATCTACAAAAGTCTTTTTAAAAACGCCTTGAGAACGATCTGCCTTTAGAACGGATTGACTCTGTGTGACGTTTGCAAAAAATTGATTTACATGCTTTCTCGAATGCCCCTTTGAGAGGGCCTCGTTTTTGATATTGGTAACAAAGCTCGGAAAACTACCGCCACAAGCAACCATAGCAGAAGCCGGTTGAGACAAAGAGGCAAGAAGGGCAATAGAGGATAAAACTGAGATTTTATGACGCATAACACTACTTTAAATTAGAATTGACATTATTTTTCACTAGCCCATGTGCCGAGAAATGAACACGATGAATTTGCAATAGGATAATTTTACGCCTAAATTCGCTGGTAAAGCGAACACATATGGGATGTTGGCTTTTGATGATTTGCAATTCCCTGTTATTCGAGAGACAAAATATGACTTCTTACTTTTTATCATCTTCAGGGCGCAAGCTCGCGTATGACTATAGCGAAGGGGAAGGTCTTGGCATTGTGTTTTTGGGCGGTTTTATGTCTGATAAAAATGGCACAAAGGCAATTGCTCTTGAAAAATGGTGTCAGTCGATCAACAGGCCGTTCCTGCGCTTTGACTATTCTGGGCATGGAGAAAGCTCGGAAACCTTCGAAGAGGGCTGCATTGGCGATTGGGCTCAAGACGCCCGCGATGCCATCGAAAACTTAACCCATGGTCCGCAAATTTTAGTCGGTTCTTCAATGGGCGGCTGGATTTCATTATTAATGTGCAAACAAATTCCAGAAAAAATTGCAGGGCTTGTTACAATAGCCGCCGCTCCAGACTTCACGGAAGATGGGTTTTGGGCCTCCTTTAACAACACACAGCGAAA
>CALLMA010000067.1 GCA_938008015.1 uncultured Celeribacter sp. | reverse complement strand
CGCGCTCTGGATGTGGCATCATGCCAAGAACGCGGGTGTTTTCAGATAAAATGCCCGCGATTGCTCGATCTGATCCATTCGGATTATCCGCATAGCGAAAGGCAACCAATCCTTCTGCTTCGAGCTTCGTGAGTGTCTCTTCATCAGCTGTATAATTGCCATCATGATGGGCAATAGGAATGTGAATGGATTGCTTATCCGTGTAGGCTGAGGAATAAGGCGTTTGAGCGTTTTCAACAATAAGTTCTGTCGTTTTACAGATATATTTGAGTTTCGAATTGCGCAAAAGCGCGCCCGGTAAAATTTTTGCCTCGGTTAGAACCTGAAAGCCGTTGCAAATCCCAAAAGCATACCCGCCCCGCTCCACATGTTTTTTCAACGAAGAAACGATCGGAGAATGGGCTGCAATTGCACCGCAGCGCAGATAATCACCATATGAGAAACCTCCCGGAACAGCAACAATATCAAGGTTTTCTGGTAATTGATTATCCTTGTGCCAAACCATCTCAACAGTTGCGCCAATGCTTTGGAGTGCAACGAACATATCTCGATCGCAGTTAGACCCTGGAAATTGAATAACGGCAGCTTTCATGATTAAGCTCCTTAAACTTTAGAAATTTTATAGCTCTCAATAACAGTATTTGCTAAAAGCTTTTCACACATTTCTACGATGGTTTCCTCTGAAGTTCCCTCGGAAACATCGAGCTCAATAACTTTCCCCTGACGAACGCCTTGAACACCATCAAAGCCTAATGTTCCCAAAGCATGCTGGATCGCTTCCCCTTGAGGATCAAGGACGCCATTTTTAAGCATTACATCAATACGAACCTTCATATCCTAATCCTTTGATCAAAGTTAAAAATTAATTGATTTGAGTTATATTCGCATCAATTTTGCCATTACTTGGCAAAACGCCTAGACGGTGAGCGACTTCGGAATACGCATCTGTTAAACTTCCGATATCATGGCGAAAAACATCTTTATCGAGTTTTTTACCGCTCTCAACGTCCCACAAACGGCAGCTATCAGGCGAAATTTCATCTGCAACAACCAAGCGCATGAAATCACCTTCCCAGATACGGCCAATTTCGATTTTAAAATCGATAAGCTTAATCCCAACGCCGTACATAACACCTGAGAGATAATCATTCACTCGAAGCCCAAGCGCGATCACATCATCAAGCTCTTGTTGCGATGCCCAGCCAAATGCAATGATATATTCTTCAGGAACAAGAGGATCTCCAAGCGCATCATCTTTGTAAGAGAACTCGATAATTGGCCTTGGTAGCTGAACGCCCTCTTCAAGGCCAAGCCTTTTTGCCATCGAGCCCGCCGCAAAATTACGCACGATCACCTCTAGTGGAATAATTTCACACTGCCGAATAAGCTGCTCGCGCATATTGAGGCGCTTAATGAAATGTGTCGGAATTCCTATATTGGACAAACCCGTCATAAAAAATTCTGATAGGCGGTTATTTAAAACGCCTTTACCTTCGATGACGCTTTTTTTCTCTGCGTTGAATGCGGTTGCATCATCTTTAAAATATTGAACGAGCGTTCCCGGCTCTGGCCCTTCATAAAGCGCTTTCGCTTTACCTTCGTATATCTTCTTACGGCGTGCCATGATACCTCCAGCCCTCGCTATGAATATCTAAACGAATAAGCCAATCAAAACTTGGCTCTCAGTCTATGTCTTTCTGTCTCTACACAGTTGTCATAAGTGTGCAAAGCATAGTTTCGCAAACCGATCAATTATTTTTCACGATGGGCAGAAAATAAGCGCAAACCAACACAAATCGACGCATGTTATAAATAACTTCGCACCAAAGCGCCCGAAATCAGCGCCCATCCATCCGAGACGACAAAAAAGGCCAATTTAAATGGGAGTGAAACAATAGCCGGAGGCACCATCATCATCCCCATAGACATCAAAATAGCCGCGACAACCAAGTCAATAATCAAAAATGGCAAAAAGATCAAAAACCCAATTTGAAAAGCCCGTTCAATCTCTGACAACATAAATGATGGCACAAGCACGGAAAGAGGCGCATCTTTCGAAAGAGCCTCAACCGACGCTAAATCAGAGCGCAGATCTTTCAGTTGTATAAAAGTCTCTGGATCCGTGCGATTGGCCATAAAGCCGCGAAAAGGCTCAATTGCTAAATTAAAGGCCTCTTCTAACGCTAAAACGCCATCAGAATAAGGCTTTATTCCAGCGTTCCAACTTTCTGTAAAAACAGGATCCATGACGAAATACGTCAAAAACAACGCCAAGCTCACAATCAGCATATTGGGCGGCGCTTGCTGCAATCCGAGGGCTTGGCGCAAAATGGAAAGGACGGTGACAATAAAAGGAAAACACGTCACTGTAATTGCGATTCCAGGCGCAAGGCTTAGAACTGTCATTAAGAGCAACAACTGGATAGAGCGCGTTGATAACGCATCATTATCGCCCAAATCAATTGCAATATCTTGAGCAAACAAAGGCGCACTCATCAGCAGACTAAAGCTAAGCCCCAGCCCCAATATCAACAAACGCATCTTTATAGACCGTTTTTCAAATCTGCCACTTCCGTCAGACGGACAGCTAAAGCGCCGTCAGGATCGCCCTCTTTTTCTTGCAACATGCCGCGCGCAATGAGCTTTTCACCAACATAAAGTTCAACAGGATCATCGACCATTGAATCGAGCGGTAACACGCTATCATTTTTTAATTGCAGCAAATCTTTCACAAGCGGCCGCGCCTTGCCTACAGAGATCGTCACCTCAATAGGCACCTGTGAAAATGGGTTTTCTCCATTCGATGATAAATCATTTGGCATCGCTCAAAATCTCCTTATTCATTTCATAAAATGACAAAATTTCTTTATTTATATTCTCAATCGCAGCATCGAGATCGATGCGCCTTTCTCTCGCCCCCAAATTCAGGGCAAATTGATTATTAGATAAGTCTGAATCAGCTTTCACAGCGATTGCCATTTTCACATTTTCAGATGCGACTTCTTGCACAAGCTCCAAATTATCCGGAGAAGATGTCAGCTCTAAAAATTCCTCGTCACTTCCCTCAAGAAACTCCACAATGTTCTCAGATATCGTAAGGGCCAGCGTATCTCTCGCAATTTTGGGCAGTATATTTTCAATGATTGACGTCAAAAAAGGCTTCAAAGAGTTCATGACATGCGCATGCGCATCAAGATAATTGCAACTTATATTTTGCAAACCTTGAAGAGCTTCTAATCGTTGCGCCTCACATTCACGTTCAGCTGCAAGCAAGGCAACCGCATGCCCCTCCTTATAACCGAGCTCATAAGCTTCTCGGCGATTAACATCGACTTCTTCTTGAACTGCTTTTTCTCTCAGTTGCTCCGTTTTCACATCAATTGGATGTTCTTGCGCAAGGCCAAAGTCTTCCAAAGCCACGAACGACATCAGCGCGCCTCCCCAGCTCGATCATCCATCCAGCCGCGCAATATCTCAACTGTTTCATCTTGACGCTCTTCAATAAGCTTCTTGAGCCTCAAAACGGGATCTTCCGTGGCATTGTAAGAAGCAGGGAGATCCATTCCAGCCAAGTTAGGGCTCTCAATTTCTCCTGCCAAGACGGGCGCATTCATTGCTTGAGATGGATCTGAGGGAAGACGGCTCATTTGTTGCTCGTCATTTTGCACGCCGCGCTGATCCGCATTATTTGCAACCATCAATTCTTGCGGCAATGCAGGCGGCGGGGCTGTAAGGGCTTTGGTGAAGATTGGTCGCAAGACGAACAAGCCCAAAACAAGGCTTACAAATGCTAAAACAGCAAGTTGGATGAAAGTCATCAAATCTATGGAAAGACCTGAGATGATAGATGATTCGACCCCCGTTCCTTGAATGGAGACAGGTTCAAATTCCATTGATTTAATGGTAATTTGATCACCGCGCGCTTCATTGTAACCAATTGCAGCAGCGACAAGTTCTCTGAGATCTTGCAATTCTTGATCACCGCGCGCTTGCCAAACCTCTGTTTGATTAGCTTCATCAACTTCCCGTATTCCATCGACAAGGATCGCAACAGTTAAGCGCTTGATCGCCCCAGGCCCTCGTTGAATTTCTCTTCGCGTTTCAGAAACCTCATAATTAATTCTTTCGCGTGTTTCACTATTGCTTGAGTTAGAATCGCCTCCCGAAGCCCCATCGCCATCAGGAAGGTTTGAGGCCACAGTTACATTGCCACCTCGACTATCAGCCGCAGTATTATTGCGCTCCTCAATCTCCGAACTAATTGCAACGCGACTATCGGGATCAAATTGACGCTCGACAATAGATTCTATATCGGTTTGAGCTTCCACAGATACTTCAACGACCGCCTTGCCAGCACCAACACGCGCCTCCAATAAGCGCTGAAGTTTTTCGCGAAGATCATTCGCCTTATCTGCCCCACTTGCCGCCGCCGCACTGCTTTCATCAGCAACGACAACACCAGAGCGCGCATCAATCACAGACACATCATCTGGTGAGAGCCCCGCAACGGCCGAAGCGACAAGGAATTTATAAGCATTTGCTTGATCAGAACTCAAATCCCCTGATTGTGTCGTCACAAGAACAGATGCCGTGGCCGTAACTTGCCTGCGAAAGGGCTGAGAGGAAGGATTCGCAATATGCACGCGAGCCGCTTTCGCATTGCCCGATGAGACGATCGTTCTGGCGATTTCCCCCTCTTTTGCGCGCCAATAAGCCGCATCAAACATTTGCGACGTTGTGCCAAAGCCTGAAAGGCTATCGAGTAATTCATATCCCCCAGAGGAATTGGCCGGCAAACCTTGCGACGCCAAAGTCATACGCAATTGATCGCGCATATTAGAAGGCACAAATATTGCCCCCCCGCGCACGTCATAATCAACGCCTTGCGCCTCTAAGGCTTGAATAACCTCGCCAGAAGCGCTTGGTTCCATGCCCGAATATAATAAGGACTTTGAGGGCTTTGAGGCCACGCGTGACAAGCCAAAAACGGCTAAAAACATAAGCAATGTCGCAAAGACTATGACGATGCGCCGCCTATTGTCTAAATTCTGCCAAACCGAAACGAACTGTTGCAAGTCGGTACTCCATTTATCTTAGGGACTTCTGTCCAATGCAATGAAAATATCCGAGCAATGTTAATAAACAGTTAGCTAACTTTCGATAAAACAGAATCACCAAAAGAATTTTTGATATAGCAATGGATTGCAAAATGGCGGATGATGAACAGCAAGCGCAAGCGGCTCCAAAAAAATCCAAAATCCCTCTGATTGCAGGGGTATTACTTATGTTGGGCCTTGGCGCTGGCAGTTTTTATGCTGTCACGAGTGGCTTGATATTAGCGCCAAAAAGCAATGCAGAAATGATGGAAAAGGCCGAAGATGACTTGCCTGAAATATCAGAAATTGCATTCGTTCCCATCACACCAATTATAATTAACTTAGCGAATGAAAATAGCAATAAATTGCTGCGTTTTCATGCTCAGATCGAAGTGCCTGCATCATATGAAGAAGATGTAATGAAGCTAAAACCGCGCATCGCGGATATTTTAAATGGCTATCTTCGGGCCGTTGATTTGCAAGAGCTCGAAAACCCATCCGCACTTATTAACCTACGCGCCCAAATTTTACGGCGTCTTCAAATCGTTGCTGGAGATGGGCGGATTAACGATGTTTTAATTATGGAATTTGTCATCACCTAAAAGGATATTTTAATGGAACTCATAGCTGACATACTGATGATTTCTGGAAGTTTTGTAATGGCAATTTACTGTCTGATTCTATCAAAGCGCTTAAGTCGTTTTACAGATTTAGAAAAAGGAGTTGGCGGCGCAATCGCTGTGCTATCCGCGCAAGTTGACGACATGACTAAATCTCTAAACAGTGCACAAAACGCAGCCACTCTATCAGCAAAAAAACTGGAGAGCTTGAGCATCCGTGCAGAATCCGTTTCCAGAAATTTAGAAATATTGATCGCCTCAACGCATGATTTGGAGCTGCGCGACATTTTAGATAAGCCTCTAAAACAAAAAGAGAAAACTTTCAGAGGCGACCTGGAAAGTTCAGAAGCTGTCTTCACAAGCAAACGTTCACGCCACGAGGTGGCCTAATGCTCAAGCCCTTTTCGAAAAAGAGAAAAAAGCTGACGAAAAAAAATAGAGGTGCTCTCACCACCATCGCACTGATATTTGCTCTTTCTGCGCTTATCCGATTATCTGGTGGCGCAGGAGAAGCAATTGCCGATGAAATTTCTGCTTTTAAAAATGTAGAAACTCAAGAAATGGAAAACCAATCATCAACAATCTACTCGGATATTGAAATCGCAGCCCTGATGGACGGTTTGAAAAAAAGGGAAAATGCCCTCATCTCGAAAGAAATGGAAATCGCTAAGAAGATGAAGGCCATAGAATTAGCGAGCGCGGAGATAAGCGCCAATTTAACCGCGCTTAAAGCGGCTGAAAACAGCCTTAAATCAACAATGGCCCTTTCAGCTTCCGCCGCGGAAGATGACCTATTGCAGCTCACAGCAGTCTACGAAACGATGAAACCGAAGGATGCCGCCGCCTTATTTGAAGCCATGACCCCCGAATTTGCCGCAGGCTTTCTTTCGCGCATGAACTCGAATTCAGCCGCAGCCCTCATGGCTGGGCTCAAGCCTGAAACAGCTTATACTATTTCCGTGATCTTAGCTGGCAGAAACGCAAATGCGCCCAGAAAATAGGTAAATTATTAAGTATTTTCTGACATCCTAATCTTTAGAGAAACTCAAAAAGGGTAGATGCAGTGATTGGTATCATTGGAATTCTTGTTATTTTCATTATGGTTTTCGGGGGCTATATGGCGGCGGGCGGTAAGCTTGGCATCATACTTAAAGCACTCCCTTTCGAATTTATGATGATTGGAGGCGCAGCCGCAGGTGCTTTTATTATTTCGAATGATTCGAGTAGTATTAAGCATACGCTGAAAGATATGGGAAAAGTCTTCAAAGGCCCTAAATGGAAGCATGATGACTATCGAGATCTTTTGTGCCTGCTTTTTGAACTCATCCGCCTCGCACGCCAAAATCCAGTCGCCCTAGAAGAGCATATCGAAGGCCCCGATGAATCATCAATTTTTGCAAAATATCCAAAAATTATGACTGACAAAGAGGCCGTTGCTCTCATTTGTGATACTTTACGCTCTATTTCAATGAACTATGACGATCCTCATCAAGTTGAAGATGTCATCGAGAAACGCCTTGAAGCGAATTTGCACCATTCATTGCATTCCTCACATGCCATGGCTGCGGTGGGCGATGGTTTGCCTGCCCTTGGCATTGTTGCCGCTGTTTTGGGCGTCATCAAGACGATGGCATCCATTGATCAGCCGCCAGAAGTGCTCGGGAAAATGATCGGCGGCGCCCTTGTTGGGACGTTTTTAGGGGTGTTCTTAGCCTACGGATTTGTTGGCCCATTCGCCGCCAAAATGAAAAATGTTATTGAAGAAGATTCCAATTTCTACGGGCTTATAAGGGAGGTTTTGATCGCAAATCTGCATAACCATGCAACAAATATATGCATCGAAGTTGGCCGTCAGAATACGCCAAGCCATTGCCGGCCAAGCTATACCGAGCTTGAAGAGGCTTTAAAAGAAGTCAAAGCGGCTGCGCCAGCATGAGATTAGCAACCATCGTATTTCCACTTGCCTTATGCCTATTTCACGCTCTCCCCGCCTATTCTCAGGCCATACCAGTCCGCTCTGGAGAGCACTCTGATTTCACGAGATTAGTTTTAAGCTTTCCAGAAAAAATAGAGTGGGAATTCGGCAAGAATAACGAAGATTATATATTTAGACCTGTAGATTTTAATCTTGAGAGCTACCTGCTTCAAGGCATATTCGAACGTATTCCGAGAGAGCGGTTAAAGGCAATTACACAAGATAATATGGAACTGCGCCTTGAGGTCAGCGCCTCTACACATGCTTCCGTTTTCGAGTTTAACGCCAATATGATTGTTATAGATATTAAAGAAGGGGATGCAGATCCCGCTTCTAAATTCGAGCGCAATCTAGATAATCCGAAACCAAGCATCACAGCGACCCAAAATAAAACGCAACTCGACCCAATCTTTCCAATCATTATTTCAAACCAAAACAATGGTTCAGCTCAATCATCGCAGCCAAAGGAAAATCTAGAAAATCTTCCAAACGATCCACAACCCATCGACACTGCGATCATTGAAAATGCAGAAAAAATTATACCTGAATTGCAAAAGAACATCAGCCGAGCAATTGCCCAAGGCTTATTGGAAACCAAGGTCCTACAAACTGTAATCGAGGATGAAGAGCCGCGCTCAATTACGACGAACAAGTCTAATCAATCAGAGACTTCTCTCAAACAGCTTCAAGATACTAAGAAAAATGTCACTCCACAGATAAACATCCAAACAGTCGTAGATCGCGATCGCGAGATTGCATCCGGTATTTTTTCCAAAACGGGCCTGCCTGTCGCTTGTATCACCGATAGTGAACTCGATTTGAAAAATTGGGGTCATCCTATCCATGAAGGCATCAAAATTGGAGAACTCAGACAAAACATCATTGGTGAATTTGACCGAAAATCCGTGCGCGACATTGAAAAATTAGCAAAATACTATCTATTTTTGACATTTGGTACTGAAGCCATGGCGACGATGGCCGCATATAATTTAACGCCAGAAGAGTACCCTATTATTTACGGGCTCGCTGAAACAATGAAAAAACAGCAGAGTACGCAATATGGAAATATACATCTTCAGGCGCATTGCGAAGGCCAGGTTGCTTTATGGGCATTAGCTTCCCTTCCCGAGTTTTCTCAAGACAATCAATATAACCACAAACAAGCATTAGCGACGTTTTCAGCACTCCCATTGCATTTGCGGCGCCATATCGGCCCAAGCATCGCTCAAAAATATATCGATATAAACGATCAAACGCAGGCAGAGCTGTATTTGGATCTTATAGATCGAGCACCAGGCCATCACGGGGATGCCTTCGACTTTGTCCAAGCCAAAGTTGAGATGAAACCTGAGAATCCAGAATCCGCCTCTCATAAATTAACGCCGATCATTGAAACCAACAGTTCATTTGCCGCGGAAGCATTCATCCAGCTGATTGATGCCTCGCAAAAGCACAACCATCCGGTCAGCACGGAAATTATTGACAACGCCGAAGCCATGTTAGTGGAGCATAGAAATAGCCCGCTGGAAGCTGAGTTATTACGTGCGATTATTATAGGAAGAACACTCGTTGGCGATTATTCCATTGGTTTCAGCCATCTAAGCACACAGCGACCAGGGCTAAATCTATCTGATGAGGATCAAGCAGATCTATGGAGCACACTTTTAAGAGCACTCACACAAAATTCTAGCGATCTTGAGTTTGCTCAATACACATTATCCAATTTAGACACCATTTTAGCGTCTCCAGCGGATGCAACTATTTTCACTGATCTAGCCAGCCGCTTGTTGGAAAACGGTTTTACTGACGCTGCGCTACGCATCTTGCAATCCAGATCAAACAACGACGAGACCTCTAAACTAAGCCTCGCTAAGATTGAGCTGAAAAAAGGTAACCTAGATTCTGCACTCAGATTTGTGCAACAAGTTCAATCGCCGCAGGCTCGAACAATCGAAGCCCGTGTCCTTTATGAGCAAGGCCGCCCAAATGATGCGAGTAAGCTCCTAAGAGACAACAATTTAAGCACAAATGATCTACAAAGTTATGCCTTCATCGCTGAAGATTGGGAGGCTTTTGATACGAACCAAGAAAATGCATACGCACAATTCGTCAAAGTCATGAATGAAAACGCCAACGCGCCCCCCCCGCCTTCTGACTTGAGCTTAGAAACGATTGATCAAGTTCTTCAAAAATCTGAGAAATCACGTCTGACATTAAATAATTTAATAAAATCTTCTTTAGATCAGTAACCATTCTTAAAGGAAATCTTTGGTAATATGAATCTATAGATTAAATGCAAGAATTGCAGAATATTATGGACAAAAAAAAACCATTATTTCCAAAAGAATTATATCACGCAATCAAACGCTTGATGATTTGAGTGTTTGAGAATGAATTTTTCTTCAGCTGATATTCTCAAACCCACAATTTTATTAGCAATCGCTCTCATGGTTGTTATCATTATGATGGTTGTTCCCGTTCCATCTATTGTGCTCGATCTTGGCCTTGCGATCAGCTTTGCCCTCGCGATTTTGATTTTCACAGTCACGTTATTTATCGAGCGACCTCTCGATTTCTCAGCCTTTCCAACAGTACTCTTAGCTTCGCTGATGTTGCGGCTTTCTCTAAATGTTTCATCGACCAAACTCATAATTGGCGAAGGTCATACCGGCACAAATGCGGCCGGAAATGTGATCGAAGGCTTCGCAATGTTTGTTATGAGCGGTTCAGTTTTGATCGGGCTTGTCGTTTTTACTGTCCTTTTAATTGTGAACTTCATGGTGATCACGAAAGGCGCCGGCCGAATGGCTGAAGTGGGTGCACGTTTTGCGCTCGATGGAATGCCTGGGCGACAGCTCTCTATTGATGCGGATTTATCTGCAGGCGCTATTACACACGCGGAAGCAAAAGAGCGCCGCGAAACAGAGCTTGCTGAGACCACATTTTTTGGATCCTTAGATGGGGCTTCAAAATTCGTGAAAGGCGATGCTGTTGCAGGGTTGCTAATCACGTTAATGAATATCGTCATGGGGCTTGTTATTGGCATATCCCTGCATGACATGCCAATCGGGCGCGCTTTTGAAACTTATGCGATACTCACAGTTGGCGATGGGCTCGTGAGCCAAATTCCTTCTGTGATTATTTCAATTGCCGCCGCACTCTTGCTCGCAAAGGGCGGTTCAAAAGGCTCTGCAGATTTGGCCTTTTTTGCACAACTCGGCAAATATCCACCTGCCCTTTTCACCGTTGCGATCTTGATGCTTCTTTTTGGCACTATTCCAGGGCTGCCCTTTATCCCATTTGCACTCGGCAGTGCAGGCTTAGGCATTGCAGGCTATTATGTCTTAAAGCAAAATAACGCTCAAAAGGATGAGATTGAACCACTCATCGAACCCACAGAAAATGCCACTGAATCCCTTGGGGATATCTTAGATTTAGACGACATACATGTTGAATTCTCATCTGATTTAGTCGCGATGGTACTCGATCAACAAACAGGCATAGATGCACGCATTATCAATATGCGCAGCCACATTGCGACAAATTTTGGTCTTATACTCCCTGAAATACGCCTAACAGACGACCCTTTATTGCCGGATGGCGCTTATGTCATTCGCATTCAAGGGGTCATTCAGGCGCAAGATATTTTAAAGCCAAATCAATTATTAGCTTTGATTTCAGGGGATCCGGAAATGATGCCAAGTGGGATCGACGTAACAGAGCCTGTTTACCGTGCACCAGCGAGATGGATAACAGCTGATAAGAAAGAAGAAGCCGCTCTCTCTGGGCTGACAGTTGTTTCTCCAACGGAAGTTTTGGCGACACATTTATTAGAAGTTATTAAAGAAAACTTCTCACGTCTCTTAACATTAAAATCTCTCCGCAAACTTTTAGATGAGCTGAGCAACCTCTCAGATGCATCCCGCGCGCAGGCCAATCAAAAACTCATTAATGAGCTTATTCCAGACAAAGTTCCAATGGATCTATTGCTATCAGTCCTCAGGCTTTTGCTGGAAGAGCGTGTCTCAATCCGAAATATCGGTTTGATTTTGGAAACCATTGCAGAAGCGCGCGGTTCGCATGCAACACCAGAAACCATTTGTGAGTTCGTTCGTCATCGTCTTGGCTTTCAACTCATCTCCGAGATGAAACGCGAAGATGGCACCATACCGCTTTTGCAACTCGCGCCAGAATGGGAAGAAGCCTTTGTTATGTATCAGATTGATGGCGATAGAGGGCAAACGGATGTAGCCCTTCCCCCAGATGATTTTAACCGCCTCGCACAAACCATTGCTGAGAAAATATCTCTCGTGGGCGAAAATGGGATATATCCTGCAATTGTGACCTCGAGTAAAAGGCGGCGCTTCATACGCGCTGTTTTATTGGCGCAAGGAATACAAAATCCAGTTTTCTCCTTTGAAGAAATCAATGGAAATGCCAAGCCCTCTTTAGTCGGTTTGGTGACAGCATAATGGCAGATCTTACCGCTTTTCTAGATATAGCAATAAAGGGGTGGTTTGATGCCTTTATTGTGTTTGTCCGAGTGGGGGCGATGGTGGCCATTTTGCCTGCTTTTGGAGAACGCTCGATACCGGAACGAATTCGCCTTGTGATTGCCCTCGCCTTTACAATGGTTGTCTACCCTGCTCTCATCGGGACATTTCCCAGTGAACCACCCTCACTTTTTGCCCTCCTGCTCTTCGTCCTCGCTGAAGCGATCGCAGGGCTATTATTGGGCCTATCTTTGCGCCTATTTGTCATGGCGCTTCAAATCGCAGGCACATTGATTGGGCAATCGACCTCACTCTCACAAATCTTTGGTGGTTCTGCGAGTGATGCGCAGCCTGCAATGGGGCATATTTTATTGATAGGAGGCTTGGCGCTCGCCGTTATGCTCGGCATTCATATACGCGCCGCTGAGCTCATCATCCTCTCATATGAGGTTATTCCGGCTGGGAAATTTGCGAGCTCGACAGATACTTATATGTGGGGCGTTTCTCACATTGGGCGTGTTTTTTCACTATCATTTTCTCTCGCAGCACCTTTTGTGATCGGTTCTCTCATTTACAATGTCGCACTGGGTGTTATCAATCGGGCGATGCCCCAGCTCATGGTCGCATTCGTCGGTGCGCCCGCCATTACATTTGGCGGCATTTTGCTTTTCTTTGTGACCGCCCCGCTTCTCCTGCAAGTATGGCAAAATGAATTTATCAAAGTCCTCGCCAATCCTTTTGAGGTCCAATAATGGCGGAAGGTGATAGCGAAGATGATAAGCAATATGACCCATCCCCTAAAAAGCTAGAGGATGCGCGCAAAAAAGGTGAAATCCCTCGATCTCAAGATTTAACAACAGCAGCCTCCTATTTCGGCTTTATACTCGCAGGGCTTCTTTTTGGCCCCGCATGCCTTCTCGCATTAGCCACCGTATTTCAAACCTTATTTGAACAATCCGATCGTTTATCAACAGAATGGTTTAATGGATCGGGATTTGTGATCGGCATGAGTATTATGCAAGATGTCGGCGCAAATTTAGCGCCTCTCATTATCACACCAATCGCGATCATCTTAGCTTTATTATTTGCAACAAAATCAATTGTGTTTGCACCCAGCAAGATCGAGCCAAAACTATCGAAAATTTCATTGATTTCGAATGCGAAAAATAAATTTGGCCGCTCAGGGCTGTTTGAATTTGCTAAAAGCTTTTCAAAACTCATGATTTATTCGATCATTTTGGGCGTATATTTGCTAAACCGCATGCCTGAATTAGTCGCAACGATTTCACTTTCCCCCAGCATAATAACAGTTACATTACTGGAGCTTGTCATGGGCTTTATGGCGATTGTGCTCGCCATTTCTATGGTCATTGGTGGGATCGATTACCTCTTTCAATACAGTGAGCACATGCGCAAAAACCGCATGTCGCGCAAAGAGATGACCGATGAAGCAAAGTCGCAAGAAGGCGATCCGCATTTGAAGCAACACCGCAGACAAATGGGCCATGACATTGCGATGAACCAAATGATGAGTGACGTTGAAAATGCGGATGTTATCATTGTTAATCCAACGCATTATGCAATTGCACTCAAATGGGATCGCATGATGGGCGGAGCGCCGGTTTGTGTCGCGAAGGGGGTCGATGAAATTGCGGCAAAAATTCGAGAGAAAGCCCATGAGCATGCAATCCCGATAAATAGTGATCCCCCGACTGCGCGCGCAATTTATGCAACGGTTGATTTGGGAGAAGAAATTTTCCCTGAGCATTATCAGGCTGTCGCCGCTTCAATCCGTTTTGCAGAAACAATGCGGCAGAAAATGAAGACGCAGTTTGGAGCCCGCTCAAATGTCTAAACTCGAACAAATCAAAAAGCTCAAGCAAATCACACAAATCAAACTCGATCATGAATTAGCAGAAGTTGCGCGGCTCAGCCAAGTCGCGCGAGAGCACCAAGAAAAAATTGAAGATATTGATGCTAAAATTGCTGGTGTGACACGAAAATTTGATGAAACCTCAGAAATACAGGTCTCGATGATTTTCTCTGCTGAGAGCAAATGGATCAAATGGGCGAAGCTTGAGCGCGAAAAAGAGCGCCTCAAACTTCTCTATGCGATGCAAATATTAGAACAGCAAAAGGGCAAAGCCTCGAAAGCATTCGGAAAGAACACCTCGATAGAGCGTATTGCTGAAGCTGCTAAAGCTAGTCAGCGTCGCGAATAAGAGACCCCGCCCCATGCTCAGTATAAAGCTCGAGCAGGCATGCATTCGGCGCACGGCCATCCAATATAACAACGGCACGCACACCATCTTTAAGCGCATCAACGGCGGTCTGCGTCTTGGGGATCATCCCCCCAGCAATAACACCTTCAGCCGTTAATTTTTCAATTTGCTCTACAGTCAAAGACGTTAGCACTTCACCGCTTGAATCTTTAACACCCGATACATCCGTCAACAAAAGCAGTCGGTCCGCGTTCAAAGCGCCTGCGACAGCCCCAGCAGCCGTATCGCCATTTATATTGAATGTTTCACCATTGCGGCCAGCGCCGAGCGGGGCGATGACTGGAATGAGGTTTTTCTCGCCAAGTTCAGTAAGGATCGAAGGATCAACATCATTAGGCGCACCAACGAAGCCCAAATTTGGGTCTAGTTGATCACAAACGATAAGATTAGCATCCTTACCTGAAATGCCGACAGCCCGCCCACCTTGGCTATTAATAGCCTGAACAATGCGCTTATTGACGACACCAGAGAGAACCATTTCAACCACCTCGACGGTGGCTTTATCTGTCACACGTTTCCCCGCGACAAACTCTGACTTAATATTCAGCTCGTCCAGCATCTTATTGATCATCGGCCCGCCACCATGAACAATCACAGGTTTCACACCCACTTGCTGCATCAAAACAATATCACGCGCAAAATTATTCATAGCTTCATCAGTGCTCATTGCATGACCACCAAGCTTGATCACGACTGTCGCGCCTTCATATCTTTGCAAATAAGGCAAAGCTTGTGATAACGTGCGGGCGGTTGCGATCCAGTCTCTATTCATATTTTGCGTCTTCATGTTTAGGCCAAATTTAAGTCGTGTTTCTAAAGTTAAACTATGCTTTCAATCACAGCGCGCAGTACATCAATGCCCTGCCCCTTTTCAGATGATGTTACAATCATCTCAGGATAGGCAGCCGGGTGCTTTGAAATAATCTCACGCGTTTGATTGAGATTTTTTTCGCGCTCATCCGCTTTCACTTTGTCAGCCTTTGTCATCACGATTTGAAAAGGCACAGCAGCTTTATTGAGAAGCGTCATAATCTCTTGATCCACTTGCTTTGCACCGTGGCGAGTATCAATCAAAACAAAGGCGCGGCGCAAGTTCGCACGCCCAGACAAATAGGACTTTAGAAGCCTTTGCCATTTTTCGACCGTTTTAACTGGCGCTTTTGCAAATCCATACCCAGGTAAATCCACGAGGTAATGCGATGTAGAGCAGGTAAAGAAATTGATTTCTTGCGTTCGCCCAGGTGTGTTAGAGGCGCGCGCGAGCGCCTTACGCCCTGTCAGTGCATTGATCAATGTTGATTTGCCGACGTTTGAGCGCCCTGCAAAGCACACTTCGATGCGATCAGCTGGCGGCATGCCATCCATCGCAACGACACCCTTCAAAAAATCTGTTTCTTTAGCAAAGAGCAAACGGCCCCTTTCGAGGGCCGCTTCATCTGGTTGCGCTATTGGAAATTGTAATTTCATATTTTCTTGAAGCGCCCTAAGAGGACGCCTCATCCTTTTTTTCTTTCCTAAAAGATCTTAAGATATTTCCCAAAACCTCAGGTTTATGACCATTCATTCTCATAATCGTATATTGTTGAATAAATGTAATCACGTTGTTTGCAATCCAATATAGGACCAAGCCAGAAGCGAATGTTCCAAGCATAAACATAAACACCCAAGGCATCCATGCCATAACCATCGCTTGCGTTGGATCTGTCGGCTTTGGATTAAGTTTTTGCTGCAACCACATTGAAACACCTAAGAAGATCGGCAAAATTCCAAGGCTTAGGAATTGAAGCACACCGAGATCTGGCGCTGTGAATGGCAAGATACCGAAGAGGTTCAAAATTGTGCTTGGATCGGGCGCTGAAAGATCTTGGATCCAGCCCCACCAAGGTGCGTGGCGCAATTCGATTGTTACAATAATCACCTTATAGAGCGAGAAGAAGACAGGGATTTGCAAGAGCAAAGGCAAACAGCCAGAGGCTGGATTAACTTTATGCGTGCGATAAAGTGCCATCATATCTTTTTGCATCTTCTGACGATCGTCGCCTGCCGCTTCTTTGATCTTTTGCATTTCAGGCTGAAGCTCTTTCATGCGCGCCATCGAAACGTAAGATTTATATGCCAATGGCAACATAATACCTTTGATCAAGAGCGTAAGAGCGATGATCGACCACCCCATATTTCCAACATAAATATTCAAAGAATGCAGGATTTTGAAAATTGGCTTGGTGATAAAGAAGAACCAGCCCCAATCGATTGAATCCACGAAGCGATCGATACCATTTTCTTCTTCGTAAGTTTTGATAACTTCCCACTCTTTAGCACCAGCAAAAAGATTGGTTGTTTTAGAAACGGTTGCACCCGCTTCAACTGTTTGAGTTGGAAGGCGTGTTTCAACTTGATAAATATCTGCACCAGCAGAATGCTTTGCGACTGTTTTAAACGCTTGCCCTGATTTAGGGGCAAGAGCTGTCATCCAATATTTATCAGTAAAGCCGATCCAGCCATTTTCTGTCACATCTTTGATTTCAGCAGAAACGCCTTCATTTGGATCGACATCATAATCAGAAACGCCGTCATAATCGTCTTCATAAAGTTCACCATCAGCAAGGCCAACAAGCCCCTCATGAAGAACGAAGAGACGCGATACATCCGGCTCACCATGGCGCGCGATAATACCATATGGGAACATGCGATGCGCTTGGCCTGTTGTATTTTCAACCGACTGAGTGACCGAGAAAAGATAATTTTCATCAATCTCAATCATGCGACGGAAGATCAATCCCGCTTGGTTATTCCAAACTAAAGTAACAGGGCTAGAAACTGTGAGCTCACTGCCACTTTCAACTTGCCATATTGTGTTTGGTCCAGGCACTTGATTTTGCGTCAATGTCCCACCAGGCGCCCAACCATAGACTGCATAGTAAGGAGCATCCGAATTAACAGGCTGTAGAAGCGTCACAAGCTCCTCGCCGCCTAATTCTTCTTTATAATCTTTAAGTAAAAGATCATCAATGCGGCCACCAAGAAGGGAGATAGATCCCTCTAAGCGGTCTGTATCAATCGTGATACGCTGTGCAGCTTGAACTGTATTGTCCAATGTTGTTTGCGACTGAGCGTCAGAAAGAGAGACAGGCGCAGGCGTTGCTGCAAGGTTTTCTGTAATTTCCACCGCATTTTCATTGCCAGATGGCGCTACAGGTTCGACAGGCGGGAAAAATACCTGCCAGATAACAAGAACGATAGCACTAAGTACGACCGCTAGAATTAGATTTTTATTTTGATCGTCCATTGAGGCCGCCCAGTTGTTAATATTTCTTTAAGCTGGTTCAACCGCTCTCGCGCCCGAAGGTCAAGCAATTTCGTAAAAATTCTTTCGCATTTATACGCTTTGCTTGCGAAAGTGGTGAACCAAATTCAGACTACATACATCCACTCTTCTATGAATGTATCAAAGTTTTAATTGCTCCTTTAGCGTATTGAGAACGTGTAAGGAATTATCATCCCAAGAAGCCGTGCGGCTCTTATAGAGCGTTGCTTGGCTTTGGTGAATAGGATCACAGTTGAGAATTTTCAAATGGTTAGCACGCAATGTTTCGCCTGTCGAAGTAATATCGGCGATTGCTTCTGCTGTTAAATTCTTAACAGTACCCTCCGTGGCCCCCTGGCTATCAACAAGTTGATAATCCGCGACACCATGAATTCTTAAAAACTCTCGAACAAGTTGATGATATTTCGTCGCAATGCGCAAACGCAAACCGTGCTTTTCGCGAAAAGCAGCCGCAACAGCATCCAAATCATCTAATGTATCAACATCCACCCAAAGCTTAGGCACAGCAAGAATCAAATCCGCATGCCCAAACCCCATGAATGCCATTTCACAAAGCTTATCATCCCAACTCGCCAACTTATCGCGGACCAAATCTGATCCCGTGACGCCGAGATGAATGCGCCCCGCGGCGAGCTCGCGCGGAATTTCAGACGCCGACAGCAAGACAAGCTCAACGCCCTCAATGCCATTTACCGCCCCTGAATATTCACGTTCTTGACCGGTTCTTTCCATAAAAACATTACGTTGAGCAAACCAATCGAATGTTTTTTGCATCAATCGCCCCTTTGAAGGAACGCCAATTTTAATCGTCATTGTAACGCCTCCTGCAACCGCAATACAACATCAGGACGCATCACACCTCCAACAGCAGGAATAGAAGAACCCTGCCCCAAAACCGAGGTCAAAGCATCATAGCGCCCGCCCGTTGCAACGGGTGACAAGTCACTTCTGTCGACACTGTGAAAACCAAAAACAAACCCGTCGTAATATTCCATAGACGTCCGCCCGTAACTGCCCTCAAAGTCAATCATTGCAAGGTCGATGCCCTGCTCTTGCATCGCCCGAGCACGCTTCGAAAGCTGTTCAACCGCATCACTAATCGCCGGCAAATCAACCGCAATATCACGAAGAACGGCAACCGCATTCGGCAAATTCTCTCGAAGTGTCAGTATATCTGTGAGAAGTTCGATTTCAGTGTCAGAAATTGATTTTTCCTGCGCATCCTCTTTCAAGGCTGCTATTCTTGTCTCAATCTCGGCTTGTGAACGCAGGCCGATTTGAGGCGCTTTTGGTTCTTCTTGGTTTGCCAATGTGCGCAGATAACGCTGTTTTCGCGCCTCTTCGCCCTTGCTTGAGTAGCGTTCTAGCATCGCCTTAAAGCGGCGCGGGCGCCAAATATGACGCAGCAACGCGTTTTTTCGGCGTTCCGTTGTCTGCAAGCCCTTCACGGCGGCAACCAATATACCAATATCACCCATCGCTGCTCGAAGATTTAAGCCCGCGAGCATTTTCACAAAAATTGAAAAAACCTCCGCATCTGCAGCAGCAAGATTTGTCCCATCGAAAACTTCATAACCAACTTGGATGAATTCATTTTCTCGTGATGGATCAGCACTTTGCTTTCGGTAGACGAGGCCTGAATAAGTATAGCGCGCCGGCGCTGCTCCCTGATCCATATGCATTTTTACAACGGGAACTGTAAAATCTGGACGCAACATGATTTCACCACGTACTGGATCATCTGTCACATAAGCACGCGAGCGAATATCTTCGCCATAAAGGTCTAACAGCATTTCCGCAGGTAAAAGCGTTGCGGCTTCAACGCTGATCGCACCATGCGCTTCGAACTGTTCTTTGATGCGTGCTGCTTCTTTTAAGACAGAAGATTTACAAATCTCTTGTGTCATTTACTGTAGCTTTCGATAATTTCAGTCACTTTTGAGACCAATTGATCCCGCGGGACTTCAAATTGATTGGGGCGATCTTTCCACTCTTCAAGGCTCGCCTCTTGTGCAATTTTCTTCCCCAAAATCAAATCTTTAATCTGCACAATTCCCTTTTCGATTTCATCCGTTCCTTGGATGACGGCCACGGGAGAATTGCGTTTATCAGCATATTTAAGTTGATTGCCAAAGTTTTTAGGATTGCCAAGATAAACTTCGGCGCGAATGCCCGATTTGCGCAGCTCAGAAACCATTTCCATATAGTCCCCCATGCGCGCCTTATCCATGACCGTAATCACAACAGGCCCTTGCTCTTCGCCATTCAAACGCCCCTTTGCCCGCAAAGCGGCTAGAAGACGATCCACACCAATCGACATACCAGTCGCAGGCACAGATTGGCCGGTAAAACGCTTGACCAAATCATCATAACGCCCACCGCCCGCAACGGAGCCAAATTGGCGCGGGCGCCCTTTTTCATCTTTAATTTCAAATGTGAGCTCAGCCTCATAAACAGGCCCAGTATAATACCCCAACCCACGAACAACGGATGGATCAATCACGATACGATCTTCGCCGTAATTTTGATGCGCCGCGAGTTCCGAGATTTGCCGCAGCTCCTCAACGCCCTCTAGGCCAACTTTAATATCGCCAACAAGCGCTGCCAGATTCTCAATTGTTTGCGCGTTGTTCGCTTGTTTTCCGTTCACGAAACCCAAAATTAATTCAACTTGTTGCGGCTGCAAGCCAGCTCCATCCGTAAAATCACCGCTTTCATCTTTGCGACCTTCCGTGAGCAACGCCATAACGCCCGCATCACCGAATTTATCATGTTTATCAATCGTCCGAAGAACAACGCCGCGCGTATGAGCATGCTCATCCGTATCAGGCAGGCCAACAGCCTCTAAAACACCATCAAGAACTTTTCGGTTATTCACACGAATGATATAATCACCGCGCGGAATACCAACTGTCTCCAAACAATCAGACAACATCATGCAGATCTCAGCGTCTGCGGCAACAGATGGCGCGCCAACTGTATCAGCGTCACATTGATAAAACTGACGAAAACGCCCAGGCCCTACCTTTTCATTGCGCCAAACCGGCCCCATTGCAAAGCGGCGGTAAGGAGAAGGCAAATCATTGCGAAATTGCGCAGCAACGCGCGCCAGCGGCGCCGTCATATCATAACGCAGCGCAACCCAATCTCCAGGCTTGCCCTCATTCTCTGAAACTTCTTGCCAAGCAAAGACACCCGCATTCGGGCGATCAACATCGGGCAAAAATTTCCCAAGCGCTTCCACTGTTTCTAAAGCGGATGTTTCAAGAGCATCAAAACCATAATGATGATAGACTTGCGCTATTTTATCGAGCATCTCTTTGCGCTCAGATACCTCTACACCAAAATAATCACGAAATCCCTTTGGCGTTTGTGCTTTAGGCTTTGGGCTTTTTTTTGACTTTGCCATATCTGGCGGCTCCTTAAAAGTAGCGGTGTGAATTCGCGTTCCGCATTTTCAAACAACTTTAGCAGCGAGCGAGCGCTTGCATTTACTTGCGGCATAGCCCAATGAAATACCTAGAGCAAGACGATGCACCCATCTGCTTTGCATTTGCACATAAATTCTACTCTTTTTTTCTAGTTTTAGCTGAAAGTCCGTAAATATGACTGATCAAAATGACACAACATTGCGTATGATCGCTCTTGAAGAACAAATAGCGCATCTCACAAAGACCATCGAGGAATTATCAGATGTGACGGCTCGGCAAGAAAAAGAGCTCCGCGTTTTACACCGTAGATTAGGCCTTCTTTTAGAAGCCGAATCTGCAAGACAATCAGAATCTGAAGGCTCAGTTTCTCTCGCTGATCAACGCCCTCCCCATTGGTAATTCCAATTATTACCCTCAGAATTAACATCAACATATCACATTTTATCGTGACAATTTGAGCGTAAAAGATCAAAGTAATTGCAATTACATCACTTAATGTATACATATGTATGCAATCCATAGAAAGATCCACGAACCGCCCAAATTATTAAGGGCGCACAAGAAGCGGAAGCCAATATGAGTCTCTACACCGATTATCTCAAAGAAATTGAAACACGAAAAGCTGAAGGCTTAAACCCAAAGCCCATTGATGGCGCGGACCTTATGGCTGAAATTATCAGCAACATCAGGGACGCCGCGAATGAACACAAAGAAGAGTGTCTCAACTTCTTTGTTTACAACACACTCCCAGGCACAACAGGCGCTGCGGGTGAAAAAGCTCAATTTTTAAAAGAGATCATCACAGGCGCCACGCAAATCGTTGAAATTCAGCCAGATTTCGCTTTCGAACTTCTATCTCATATGAAAGGCGGCCCTTCTGTTGAAGTCTTGCTAGATTTAGCACTCGGCGAAGAGGCAGCCATTGCAAGCGCCGCCGCTGAAGTCCTTAAAACGCAAGTCTTCTTATATGAGGCTGATACAGATCGCCTAAAAGCGGCTTATGATTCTGGCAATAAAATTGCAGCAGATATCCTTCAAAGCTACTCAAAAGCCGAATTCTTTACGACACTTCCAGAAGTTGAAGAAGAAATTAAAGTGGTGACTTATATTGCTGGTGAAGGTGATATTTCTACTGATTTGCTCTCGCCAGGCAATCAAGCGCACTCACGTGCCGATCGCGAACTCCATGGCAAATGCCTTATTTCTGAGGACGCACAAAAAGAAATCGAAGCCCTCAAAGCGCAACATCCTGACAAACGCGTCATGCTCATTGCAGAAAAAGGCACGATGGGCGTGGGATCATCACGTATGTCTGGTGTAAACAATGTCGCACTTTGGACTGGTAAACAAGCAAGCCCATATATTCCATTTGTGAATATCGCGCCCGTCGTAGCTGGTACAAATGGCATCTCCCCAATCTTCTTGACTACCGTAGGCGTGACAGGCGGCATTGGCATTGATCTTAAAAACTGGGTGAAAAAACGCGATGAAAATGGCAAAACCATTCGCGATGACGAAGGCAATGCCATTTTAGAGCAGGCCTATTCCGTAGATACAGGCACTGTCTTAACGATCAATTCTGTCGAGAAAAAACTATATAACGAAGATGGATCCAAAGAGCTCGCAGATCTTTCAAATTCTTTCACACCGCAAAAGAAAGAATTCATGAAAGCGGGCGGTTCTTACGCGATCGTATTTGGAAAAAAATTGCAAGCTTTTGCCTGTGAAGCGCTCGGCCTTGAATTCAAGTCTGCTTTTGCAGCTGCAAAAGAGATCAGCATTGAAGGGCAAGGATTAACGGCCGTTGAGAAAATCTTCAACGCCAATGCACGCGGCACAACGCCTGGCAAAATCCTGCACGCAGGATCTGACTTACGTGTTGGCGTCAATATCGTCGGCAGCCAAGATACAACAGGTTTGATGACGAGCCAAGAGCTCGAAGCCATGGCGGCGACTATCCTTTCTCCAACTGTAGATGGCGCATATCAATCTGGTTGTCATACGGCTTCTGTTTGGGATCTTAAAGCGCAAGCAAACACACCACGCCTCATGGCATTCATGCATAAGTTTGGCTTGATCACAGCGCGCGATCCAAAAGGTGTGTATCATTCAATGACAGATGTGATTCACAAAGTTCTGAATGACATTACGGTAGATGATTGGTCGGTCATTATCGGGGGCGACAGCCACACGCGCATGTCCAAAGGCGTCGCTTTCGGCGCAGATTCAGGCACTGTAGCCCTCGCACTTGCAACAGGCGAGGCAACGATGCCTATCCCAGAATCTGTGAAAGTAACCTTCAAAGGCAAAATGGCATCCCATATGGATTTCCGCGATGTCGTTCATGCAACACAGGCACAAATGCTTGATCAACATGGCGACAACGTCTTCCAAGGCCGCGTCATTGAGGTGCACATCGGGACACTTCTTGCCGACCAAGCTTTCACATTCACTGACTGGACCGCAGAAATGAAGGCAAAAGCTTCGATCTGCATTTCAGAAGATGACACATTAATCGAATCCCTCGAAATTGCCAAATCGCGCATCAAAGTCATGATCGAAAAAGGCATGGATAATGAAGTGCAAATGCTCCAAGGCCTCATCGATATTGCAGATAGGCGCATTGGTGAAATTCGTTCTGGGACAAAACCTGCCCTTCGCCCAGATGATAACGCCAAATATTTTGCAGAAGTTGTTGTAGATCTTGATGCCATCGTTGAACCAATGATCGCAGATCCTGATGTGCATAATGACGATGTATCAAGGCGCTATACGCATGATACCATTCGCCCTATTTCATATTACAAAGCACAAAAACATGTTGATCTTGGCTTTGTGGGATCTTGTATGGTCCATAAAGGCGATATTAAAATCGTCGCACAAATGCTTAAAAATGTTGAAGAAAAAGAAGGAAAAGTCGAGTTCAAAGCACCGCTCGTTGTGACAGCTCCAACTTACAACATCATCGATGAGCTCAAAGAAGAAGGTGATTGGGAAATCTTGCAAAGATACTCTGGCTTTGAATTTGATGACTTTGCACCAAAGCAAAAAGCCCGCACAGAGTATGACAACATCCTCTACCTCGAGCGCCCAGGATGCAACCTATGCATGGGCAACCAAGAAAAAGCCGAAAAAGGGGATACAGTCCTTGCGACATCCACTCGCCTTTTCCAAGGCCGTGTTGTTGCAGATTCTGAGACGAAGAAAGGCGAGTCCCTTCTTGGCTCAACACCCGTTGTCGTTCTTGCCTCCATCCTAGGACGCACGCCAACCTTAGAAGAGTATAAAGAAGCGGTAGAAGGCATCGACCTAACCAAATTCGCACCCCCTCTTGATGTCCCTGCAGGCAGCAAATCAATTCACTTCTAGGAAGAAGTGCAAATTCATCCAGATAAAGGCGCAGTGTAAAATCTGCGCCTTTGTTTCTAAGCAATAGCTATATGAAACAGCCCGCTACCCATAAAATCCTTTCGCAAAGAAAACTTTTGCTTTTTTCTTTTAAAATGCATTTTTCCTCTTGCAGCCCTCCTCCCAACACAATAAATAGACCACACAGTGCCCCTATAGCTCAGCTGGTAGAGCAACTGATTTGTAATCAGTAGGTCCGCGGTTCGAGTCCGTGTGGGGGCACCATTTAAACTCTTGAAAATGAACAAAATAAAGCGCACCGACGGATCGCTGCGCTCCCATTTTTGCAACATTTTTGCAACATAGCGTCATTTCGAATTTCTAG
>CALLMA010000066.1 GCA_938008015.1 uncultured Celeribacter sp. | reverse complement strand
TGATGGTCAACCTATTTTATAGGCCCATGCGCATTATCTCCACCACGACTAGAATTTCTTTGATCACAGGTTGTGCTCCTTTAATGATACAGACAATCTAGGCAGCGCATTATACCTCGTCAATAGAAAAATCATAAGGTTCTGTAGTTTTTATTGCTAAAGTGCATTTATTTTTGAAATATAATTTCAATATTTTGAATTTTGAATTAACAATATTATCATTGATGCAGTTTTAAGAGGGATACAAGAGAGCCCCTTGGGGCTATTTTTGCAAATGGTTCTCTTATAATGAGCGCATCAGATTGTGAGAATATACTTAACATTGCGCTATCTTGATTCTCGAAACATTCAACTCCATCGCCAGATATTTTTGCCCTCATATAATGGGCGCGGGGCCCGTTGGAGGGTAAATCATTGGTGCAAGGCAGTTGAAAGATTTGCGGTTCATGCGCAAGGCCTTGCATCTTCAAAAGAGCGGGGCATAAAAATAGCCGTGCTGTCATCAATGCAGATACAGGATTTCCCGGCAGGCCCAGCATTAAAGATGCCCCTAATTTTCCCGCGATGAGAGGTTTGCCGGGGCGCATGGCGACTTTATAAAAAGAGTTTTTTAAACCAAGCTTTTTAGCTACGGAACCAACAAGATCATGATCCCCAACTGAGGCTCCGCCAATTGTCACAATCACATCATAGTTTTGCGCTTTTAAAAAAGCTTCTGTCAAAGAATTTTCAGTATCTTTGGCGATCGGGAATATATCGGCTTGCGCACCCGTTGTTTCGATCAATGAGGCGACGCCGAACGCGTTGGCCGCTATAATTTGATCTGGCTGCAGTGTCTCCCCAGGCATGACGAGCTCATTACCATTGCTGATAATAGCGACTTTGGGGCGCTTTAAAACGGGTATTTGAGGGATATTCATGGCGGCAAGCAAGGTAACATCTTCTGCGCTTAGCTTGCGTGGGGCAGGTAAGGAGGCGCCTTCATGAAAATCACTTCCTGCTTTGCGAATATAGGTATTTTCAGAAATTGGCTCTGATAGAATAATCTTTTGATTTGACGCTTCTACGTTCTCTTGGATTATGATGCGATCAACGCCTTTAGGGACGGGCGCGCCTGTAAATATTCGGATTGCGCTCTTTTGGGTGACAGTTCCTGAAAACCCATCTCCAGCTGCCGAAATGCCAATTACATCCAATGTGTTACCAACAAAAGCATCCTTTTCAGAAATGCCGTATCCATCCATTGAAGAAAGGTCTGAGGGGGGCTGTGTGCGCCGCGCAAATTGAGTTTGCGCAAGAATGCGGCCAAAGGAATTCTCTAAGGGCACCTCATCATGGTGGTTTATGGGGCTGACTAAACTTAAGACATGATCAAGTGCTTCTTGAACTGAAATCATTCTGCTTCAACCTCATAAATACCAGATTTTCCTCCTGTTTTGCGGAGTAATTTTATAGATTGGATTTCTATTGATTTTTGAACAGCTTTTAGCATGTCATAGACAGTAAGACTTGTGATTGAGGCGGCTGTTAAAGCCTCCATTTCAACGCCTGTTTGAGCTGTTGTTTTAACAGTGGATATGATGCGAAGACCCGGGATTTTAGTATCTGCTATAATATCAATTGAGACTTTTGATAGAGGCAATGGGTGGCACAGCGGGATAAGATCAGAGGTTTTCTTCGCGCCCATAATCCCAGCAAGGCGTGCAATGCCTTCGACATCACCTTTTTTGACCGATTTAGAAAGGACAATATCTAAAGTCTCATGATCCATAAGGATGATGGCTTGAGCCGTTGCTGAACGTGATGTTATATTTTTTTGGGAGACATCAACCATATGCGCCTCACCTTTTTCATTAAAATGGCTTAAAGCGCTCATGGTTGATTTCTTTCCTTACGCCTGTGTTGGGAGAGGGTTTGCTAAAAGCGCTCGTGTCGCTTTTTCAACATCATCTTGGCGCATCAAACTTTCACCAATCAAGAATGAACGCGCCCTATGTTGCGCCATATCAGCTAGGTCTTCAGGGGTTGATAAACCACTTTCACAAACCAGTAATCTATCCGTTGGAGCAAGCTTAGAAAGCTCTCTTGTTGTATCAAGAGTTGTTTTAAAAGTCTTTAAGTTTCTGTTGTTTACACCAAGAAGTTGAGATTTAAGTAAAAGAGCTTGTTCTAGCTCTTTAGCATTATGAACCTCAATCAAAACATCCATACCCGCTTCAAAAGCCGCCGCTTCTAGCTCTTGTGCTTGTGTGGTTTCGACGGAAGCCATGATGATTAAGATGGCATCAGCGCCCCAAGAGCGCGCTTCGGCGACTTGATAGGTGTCATACATAAAGTCTTTACGCAATACGGGCAGTGAAACTTCAGCGCGCGCTTGTATCAAATATTCAGGCGCCCCTTGGAATGAGGGTGTATCTGTTAAAACGGAGAGGCAGCTTGCGCCCCCATTTTCATAAGCTTTTGCAATCGCTGGTGGATTGAAGTCGGCGCGAATAAGCCCTTTGGAAGGCGAAGCTTTTTTGACTTCAGCAATAAGCCCATATCCCGTTTTTTCGACCTTTATAAGGGCATTCGCAAATCCGCGTGGGGCGGATTGCTCTTTCGCCAGAGTTTCCAATTCACTCAGCGGTAAGCGTAACTTAGCGGCTGCAACTTCTTCAAGCTTATAAGCTTTAATTTTATCTAAAACAGTCATCATACCTTATGCAATAGCGCCTCAAAACATCATTGAAAAGGGTGTTTTATTCATATTTTCAATCCTGTTTTGAGAGTGGTCGAATTAGAAACAGTCTATTTGAATGATAATATCATTTTCATCATAGATGATATTCGTGCGGCTTGGTCTAAAATCTTTTGTCATCATGCTTGCTGGTCCTAAAATACGAAATGGGCCAGATTGCGAGGAGGAGGGTAGCTCGAAATTGTGCCGAGATTTTCCTAATATATGTCTGTATTCTTCTTTTTTACACTTAGATGCATCGAGTTCTGGGAGATGTGTTTCGTGTTGATTTTGAAGAGTTTCATCAAAGGCTTGAGGGGGTGTCTCTCGAAATAAAAATGACATGAATATAAGGGCGGTAAGTGGCATTTAGACCTCCAAACAATATTGTTATGTCTATACACTGCGGTGATTTTATCAATCATCTTCTTGCTCGAGAGGCCTGAACGGCGATATCTTGCAAAATATATATTTTTAATGTGAGACAGGTGGTACGTTAAAGAAATGAATTGGACACATTTTAGGATAGAATATGCAATTTGTTGAACTTGCCCCTTTGTTTATTTTGCTTTTATCTGTCGGCGCTGTTGCTGGGATTTTGGCAGGGCTCTTAGGGGTCGGTGGTGGTGTCGTTTTAGTGCCAGCTTTTTATTATGTATTTGCCTCTTTAGGATATGAAACCCAATATCTCATGCAAATCTGTCTGGCGACATCTTTGGCGACGATCATTATCACTTCGCTACGTTCTTTGCGCGCGCATAGTCAGGCCCATTCCGTCGATTGGACTATACTGCGCGCCATGGTCTTAGGGCTTGTTGTAGGGGCGTTATTGGGGATGTGGATGGTTCAAACCCTTCATTCAACCGCGCTCCAGATCATTTTTGGCGCGGTTCTTATCTGCATAGGAGTGTATATGAGCTTCTCTCGCGCCGATCTTAGACTTTTACCTGAGTTTCCGGCAGGGGGGCTGCAGCATGCCATTGCAACCTTCATTGGCTTTATGTCGGTTTTAATGGGGATTGGTGGTGGCTCATTTGCCGTTCCCGCGATGACATTATGCGGTACCAAAATTCATAGAGCCGTTGCAACGGCATCAGGATTTGGCGCTATTATTGCTATTCCGTCTGTCTTTGGGTTTCTATTTGTGCACATACCAGAAGCCGCCAGCCCACCTTTCACAGTTGGTTCCGTGAATATCTTAGCTTTTGTGATTGTCATATGTGCTTCGCTGCTAACGGCGCCATTTGGCGCTTATGTCTCGCAGAGAATAGATCCAAAACCATTAAAAAAACTATTTGGCGTTTTTTTAATTTGCATCGCTTTCAATATGTTACGTCTTGCTTTGATCGCTTGATTTGGCACGTTCTAAACGTGCTTTTCGGCCTCCACGTCGCTCCGTTGGCGCAGGGCTTCTTGATGTTAAATCAGCATAAATTTCTTTGCGTTCTTGATCTGACATCGATGACCAACGGGCGATTTCTTCAAGTGTTCTCGCGCATCCCAAACAAAGGCTTGTTTCCGGATGTATTTGGCAAAGTTGAACACATGGGCTCTCGATTTCATCCCTCATCCATGGCGTGGGGCTCATAGAATTATCCACCCATATTTTGCAATCGATCTAAAGCGCCTTGCAAGATGACACTTGCGGCAACTTCATCGATTTTTTGGGCTCTTTTAGCGCGCGACATATCCGCTTCGAGCATCGCACGATCTGCGGCGACAGATGACAGTCGCTCATCCCAAAATGTGATCGGAAGTTCTGTTAATTTAGAGAGATTACGGGCAAAAGCGCGCGTTTTTTGGCACCTTGGCCCTTCAGATCCGTCCATATTGCGCGGCAGGCCTAAAACGATGCCCCCGATAGAACGTTCTTGAATCACCTCTAAGAGGAGCTGTGCATCAGTGGTAAACTTCTTGCGCTTAATCGTTGAATTGGGTGTTGCGACACCTCGCAAGATATCAGAGACCGCAATACCAATTGTTTTATCTCCAAGATCAAGGCCAATGAGAGGCGTCATTGGGCTGCAAGCGCTTTGAAATTCTTTTAGATCATCTGTGACGACTGTATTCATTGTTCTAGTGTGTCTTTCAATTCTAAGCCCGCGCGCTCGGCGGCATTGTTGATCATATTTAGCAAATTGGTTTGAGCTGAAAATACATTTTGAGCCTCTTGCCATATCGCCTCTGCGCGATCTCTGTCATTATTAACGACCAAAACTTCAATTAATTTCGCCCATTCTTGCGCTGTGCCGCCATGGTTGGCCAGCTTTGATGCAAGTGCAGAGATCATCATATCAATGCGCTCTTGGCGCTCGACTTCAGATAATTCGGACATAGCTTCAACTTGCTCAAGGCTCAGTTCGGGAAGGGCAGAGCCTGAAGATAGAAAACTCGCATCGTATTTTTGCCCAGCTAAAGCGGCCACTCTTTCGATTTGATTGCGGATTGGGCTATACCAAGGGTCTGTAATCGATGAGCGTTCTATTAAGGGGCGCCAATAGCTAAATGCGAGATCTGGGCGACCGGTTTGAAAATATAATACACCCAAATAATAATTCGCCGTTCCATTTAGAGGGTCTTGTTGCACAATTGCATTTAAGATTGCTTCAACCTCTTTTGAAACAATACCTGCTGCTGCTTGGATCATTAAATCGCTTAATATTTCATAATCCGTAAAGGTTACATTTTGTCCTTTTGCGAGAATGAATTGATCTTGCAACTGATAAGCTTCTCTAAGATTACCTAAAATAAGCTCATTTCTGATGAGAATTTGGAGACCTTCAAGATCATTTGGACGCTTGGAAAGGACCTCTCTCATTTTTTGCACTTGTGCTAAATGTTCTGGATCGGGTGCTGGCCGCGTTGAACGAGAGAGATAGATCGCCTCTAATTCATCTTGGGTCGGCCTGCTGTCATATGCATCTTGCGCTATTTCAAGGCGCTTCTTGAGCGGGAGATCTTGATAGCTTGGGTTGCCAACAGAAATATATACGACATAAGTCATTGCCGTGATAAAGACAAAAACACCTGCAAAAACAATTTTAGGCAAGCGAGCTGATCCAGATTGAGGGGCTTTTATATTGCTGTGTTCTTTATCGGCCTTTAAAATCCTTTTATGGATTTCCAAACGCGAGCGCTCGGCATCCTCGGGCAAAATAGCTCCAATGCTCAGGTCTCTTTCAAGCTCTTGTAATTGTTGCTTATAAATATTGATTTCGGTCGCATTTGAATGCGTAGCATTTTCAGGCTCTATATTCGCTTTCTTTAAAGCAAGCATCATAAGGGG
>CALLMA010000065.1 GCA_938008015.1 uncultured Celeribacter sp. | reverse complement strand
GCTTTGCTCGAAGATCTGTCAAAGGCGGAATATCTGCTTGCGGATCGAGGCTATGATTTTAGAAATCAGTGAAAGATGATGAGAGCGGATGTTCAGAAAGCTCAAAGATTGACGAGGGGTGGCAATACGCTACGACAGATGCCCCAATGTCTCCCAATCCACACTTGCTCTCGCCGCAACCATCTTGTTTTGCTTATGAGTTTTGAGCTTAACTAAGAATAAAAAGCGCCCCTAAATTAGAGGCGCTTTTTTTAATATATATCTATGCCTTAGTGAGCAGCTGGTTTATCCCACTCTTCTTGTTTTGGAAGAGTTTCGAATGTGTGCTCAGGTGGTGGGCAAGGAAGTGTCCACTCGAGTGTGTCAGCATATTCATTCCAGTAATTATTTTCGGTAATACGCTTACCTTTAAATACTGTGTAGATGATGATGCCGAAGAAGAGCACAAACGATGCAAAGGAGAGCAAAGCACCCATCGAAGAGATTTTATTCCAATATGCAAAGGCTTCTGGATAATCGATATAACGACGCGGCATGCCTTGGTTTCCAAGGAAGTGCTGAGGGAAGAATGTTACGTTTACGCCGATGAAGAAGAGCCAGAAGTGTAGTTTGCCAGCCCATTCAGGGTATTGGCGACCTGACATTTTTCCAATGTAGTAGTAAATACCAGCAAAGATCGTGAAGGCTGCACCCATCGACATTGTGTAATGGAAGTGAGCAACAACATAGTATGTATCATGGTAAGCACGGTCAACACCAGCTTGCGCAAGAACGATGCCTGTAACACCACCGATTGTGAAGAGGATCAAGAAACCGAGGCTAAACAACATAGGTGTTGTAAATTCGATTGAGCCACCCCAGAGAGTTGCAATCCAAGAGAAAATCTTAATACCTGTTGGTACAGCGATCACCATCGTCGCAAGCATGAAGTATTGCTGCTGCGTGAGGGACATACCAACTGTATACATGTGGTGCGCCCAAACAACGAAGCCCAATGCACCGATTGCAATAAGCGCCCAAACCATTGGAAGATATCCAAAGATTGGTTTTTTCGCGAATGTTGCAAAGATGTGGGATACGAGGCCAAAGCCAGGTAGAATAACGATATAAACTTCTGGGTGACCAAAGAACCAAAGAATGTGCTGGTATAAAATTGGATCGCCGCCGCCGCCAGGCTGGAAGAAGGATGTTCCAAAGTTACGGTCAGTCAAAAGCATCGTGATCGCGCCTGCAAGCACTGGAAGTGCAAGAAGGATCAACCATGATGTGACAAAGATAGACCAAGCAAATAGAGGCACTTTGAAGATAGTCATCCCTGGTGTGCGCATATTTAAGAAGGTTGTGATCATGTTGATCGCACCTAAAATTGAGGATGCGCCTGAAACGTGAACCGCAAAAATTGCAAGGTCCATTGAGTAACCGCCTTCAGATGTTGAAAGAGGCGGATAAAGAACCCAACCAACACCAGAACCAAGCTGACCATTTCCACCTGGAGCAAAGAGAGACGCAACACCAAGCATCGTTCCGCATACATAGAGCCAGTATGAAAGGTTATTCAAGCGTGGGAAGGCCATATCTGGAGCGCCGATTTGAAGCGGCATGAAATAGTTGCCAAAGCCGCCGAAGAGGGCAGGAATAACAACGAAGAACATCATCAATACGCCATGATATGTAATCATAACGTTCCAAAGATGCCCATTTGGAAGACAGTCTTCGCCACCCAAGCCTGATAAGAGGCGAGCAGCAGATTCACCTGCTTCATTAAGGCACATAAATTGTACACCAGGCTCCATGAGCTCTAAGCGCATGTAAACCGTGAAACTAACCGATAACAATCCGACCAATGCAGATGTGATAAGGTAAAGAATACCGATGTCTTTATGGTTTGTGGACATGAACCAACGCTCAAAGAAGCTGCGGTTGTCCTCGTGTTCGTGGCCGTGGGCTGCGTCTGCCATGCGGGTCTCCAAGAATATCTAATTTTTGATGCGTTTTTGCATAAACGCTATGAGATCTCAACAATATGAATGTAAATTTGACTCGCCAAATCCAAAACATATTTTATTTTGTAGTGAGTGGCATAAATTGAGGTTCTGTGTCAATGTGCCAAGTGCCGCTATGCAGGTAATTCAAGTGCTTTATTTTACTTTTGGGGCTTAAATATAAAGAGTTTGTAAATTTCAGAGCTCTTTTAATCGATAATGATAATGTGCGATTATTTTCATACCGAGTTTTTTATATATCCCCAGCGCGACAACATTTTCTTTTTCGACGAAGAGTGAAATATGTTTTGCTTTGGATTTTTTGCCCCATTGCGCGGCATGTTTTAACAAGGCAGACCCAATTCCTTGGTTGCGCTGATCAGCTTTAGAGAAAAGAGCGTGGACGACAATATGATCATCCACAATCACTGCAAAGCATGCGCCTTGTGCTATGTTGTTTTTTCTAAAAACGAGAGATGTTTTTGGATGAGTTACCCGCGCCATTGTTGCAAAGTGATGTTTTGACATATCACACTGCTCCCACAAGGCCTTATGTTCTGAAGTGGGGGCGGGGTGTTCGGAAATTTCTGGAAAGAATTTTGCGTCAAACTGATCTACAGGCATCGATAGGCAATAGGTTTTATCTTCATGGCGGTAGTTTTGCTGATTCAATAAAGCCTCAAAATCAGTTTCGCCTTCCCAAACCTGAAATAGAGCCCCTCTTTTTTCAGCCAAAAAGCGCTCTTCTATAGCGGCAATATCATCAAGGCTAATATTTAATTTCAGAGCTGTCGCAGCCTCTGTGCGCCTGCCACCGCCAGCTTTATCGCGGTATAAAAAACCATTTAAAGCCTGCGTTTTATTTGCAGGCCAACTTTGATTTAAGAGCTTTTGGGGGCAGGGGGATCGCATTTAAATAATATGGATCATTAGAGCTTAAATGCAGTTTTTAAGTCAACCAAGGCTTGTTGAATTTGATCTTCATCTCTGCCGCGTATGACAAGATTTGTTCCATATGCCCCATTTTCTTCGAAAGGATATGATCCCAAAGAAAGATCGACATATTTAGCGGCAATAGCCCCCAATGGGTTCGCAACAGTGCTTTCGGGCAAATCAACGCGCAAAGTTTTGGAGATGACAGCCGTTCCCGAATTTAATTTTGGCAGGAGGCCTTCAAGCATTGCGGCAAAAATCTTTGGGACGCCCGCCATTACATGAACATTTTCTACAGAAAAGCCCGGTGCAATTGAGACAGGATTATCAATAAGCTGCGCTCCATCTGGAATGCGCGCCATACGCAAACGCGCTTCATTGAGTTCTTTGCCAGCTTCATCATAATAAGCTTTTAAGAGCAACCGAGCATCATCGCGAATATCTATAGACCTAGAAAAAGCTTCTGCAACGCAATCGGCTGTAATGTCATCATGTGTCGGTCCAATGCCGCCTGAGGTGAAGACATGCGTGTATTTTTCTGAGAGCTCACGAACGGCACTTATGATTGCGTCTTTATCATCTGAAACAACGCGCGCTTCTTTGAGATCAATGCCTGCGCGCGTGAGCTCACCCGCGACATGATACATATTTATATCGCGCGTGCGCCCAGAGAGAATTTCATCACCAATAATTAATACGGCTGCAGTCGGCTGTGTCATAATTTCAAATCCAGTTTTTATTCATAGATTTGGTAAAGTAGTTTATGTAGCTATTGCAATATTTTTTGGTCCCTTAAATCATTTAACTTAAGAAAAAATGAGAAGACCGCCGGTAATAAAAGCACCCAAAAACAAAGTTTCCAAACATAAGAGCAGGATGATTGATCCGCCGACTTTCACGAGACAGTTTGGTTTGGTTTTTAATCCAACAGCTGCGATGGCAGTGAGTAAGAGCCATTTGGAAATTGAAATGAGCGTTTGGGATAAGGCTGGTGGGATCATTCCAAGGGAATTGCAAACGGCCAGCACGAGAAAGCAGATGACGAAAAAAGGGATGAGTGGAGGCCTTTTGCCATTAGAGCTTTGATTTTGCAGCTTAGAGCGCACAATAATTGAGGCAATTAAAATGACTGGGGCAAGCATTAACACGCGAAGCAGCTTTACAACAGTCGCAAGCTCACCCGTCTCTTCGCTGACGGTAAAACCAGCCCCAACAACCTGAGCAACATCATGAATTGTGCCGCCAAGAAAAATACCAGTTTGACGATGATCAAAGCCAATAGCGCTGGCAATAAAAGGGTATGCGATCATTGCGATTGTTGAAAGGATTGTCACCCCCACAACTGTGAAAACAAGCTGATCTTCTCGATCTTTGTCTTTTGGCAGAATGGCAGAAATAGCGAGAGCAGCGGAGGCACCACAAATTGCAACTGAGCCACTTGTTAAAAACGCGAAGCTTTTATCAATCTTAAAGAATTTAGCCAAAAATAGGCCAAAACAGATTGTGCAGATAAGACCAGCTACCACCAGCAAGGCTGTTTGCCAGCCAAGATCGACCAAAAGTTCGCTGCTGATGCGCGCCCCAAGGAGCGCTACGCCGATGCGAAGAATTTTTCCTGCAGTAAAGACAATGCCTGTTTTGAAAAAAACTTTATTGCTCAGAGAGTTGGCCAAAAGCCCAAATATTAAAGCTAAAAGCATCGCAGGAATGCCAAAACGGGCATCTATCAGCTGACTCATCAATGCCAATACGGCAGCGATAATAAGGCCCGGTAGAATTTCTTTTGTCTTTTTTTGGAGCTTGGAAAGCGTCTGCTTATTCAAAGAATTTGTGTTTATATTATTCATGATTATGAGCCAATGTTCGGGCTATGTTTATATAGTGAGTAGGGATGTTTAAACCCTGAGATTTAGCTTTTTGTATTGATGCGCTTCGTCGATCACCCGGAAGGCGCGCGCCATCCATTTCTTCAATAAGAGTTAGCATATTTTCTAAACGCGCACCGAAGCCCTCTGGGTCATTCACCTTCAAAACAAGAAGGAATTGCCCAGCGTTAGGGGCCTCTCCATCTGGGGTTAAAAAAGATGACATTTTGAAAGAAGGGCAGGCGGCTGTAAGTGTTGAGGCTAAGATTTCGACGATTAAAGCCAGTGCTGCGCCTTTTGCTTCTCCAATTGGTATCATTGAACCAGATAGAGCTGATTGTGGGTCGGTTGTTGGATTGCCCTCTTGATCAAGCGCCCAGCCTTCGGGAATGACTTCTCCAGATTTACTCTTATTCATGATCTTCCCGCGCGCGACTTTTGAGAGGGCAAGATCAATAATCAGGGGATCTTTTTTGGCTCTAGGGGTGGCGAAGGCGATTGGGTTTGTGCCGAAAAAAGGTGTTTTTGCCCCCCAAGGAGCAATGGCTGCAGGTGTATTTGCGACCATAATTCCGATAAAACCAGCTTGTGCAATTTTTGCCACATGTCCGGCAAGTGATCCGCAGTGATGCGAATTCATCACGGATATCTGAGCGGTCCCAAGCTCTTGGGCTGTTTTAATGCCCCATGAAATAGCGGTTTCCATAGCAGGATAGGCAAATCCATTATCGGCATCGATGAGAGCAGAAGTTGCGCTGGTGTTATGTAGTTTAACTGAGGCGTTATTGTTGATTTTGCCAACATTATATTGCTTGATGTAGTCTTCAAGGCGAGAAAATCCATGCCCGACTTGCCCCTCCGCTTGCGCACAGACCAAAGCATCCGCGACAGAATTTGCAACATTTTTAGCAACCCCATTTGCATAAAGGGCATCATAAAGAAGTGCATGGGCTTCAGAGAGTGAGAGGCGTTGGTGGTGATCCATATCAAGCTTTTGTAATGATTTTGAACCTCAGGGCACATAATGCCCTGAGAATTTTTTGAATGCGCTTTATGCTGAGCGATAAAGCTTTGTCATTGAGAACTCACGGTGTCCGAGAGCTTCAGCGGCTGTATTGCGGCCATTTGCTGTGCGGCGGATCATCTCGATGAGAGCGTCGCCTGCTTCATCAATTGTTTGCTCGCGGCGCAAAATGCCTGATACATCAACATCAACATGCTCACCCATTGTACGCACTGTACGTGGGTTGGCTGTGATTTTGATAACAGGAACAATCGGGTTACCAACAACATTGCCCTGCCCAGTTGGGAAGGTGTGGATAACAGCACCACCTGCAGCCATGAGTGTCACACATTCTGCCGCAGCAGATGATGAATCCATGAAGTACAGACCATTGCCAGATTGCGGCGCTTCCGCTGCATCAAGAATATCAATGAATTTTGATGTACGACCAATTTTTTCAAGGTTGCCGAGGGCTTTCTCTTCAATGGTTGTTAGACCACCTTCAATATTACCTTTTGTTGGCTGTGAATCTGAAAGGTCATCCGTTTGATGCGCAAAAATCACATCATCTTGATAGGCTTTCCACATTTTGTACCAACGCTCACCAACCTCTTCATTGATTGCACGTTTTTGACAAATATGCTCAGCACCTGTGATTTCAGATGTTTCACCAAAAAAGCCTGTGATGCCTTCTGGAAGAAGCTTATCATACATATTGCCAACAGTTGGGCAGGAGCCTAGGCCTGTTGTTGTATCAGATTCACCACATTTTGTAGAAATCCAAAGCTCATTGATTGAACATTCTTCGCGCTGGTATTCAGTCGCCAAATGTACAAATTCTTTTGCAGCCCAGCTGGCTTGACGGATCGTTTCAAAATCGCCTTTTTGCTCAATTGAGAACTCTGCAACAGGCTTGCCAGTTGCGCGAATGCCATCGGCAATACGCTTTGTCCAACCTGGCTCAATCCCAATGACGACAACAGCTGCGACGTTCGGGTTTGACCCTGCGCCGATCATTGTGCGGAAATGGAGATCAAGGTCTGCACCAAACTGCAAACGACCATAAGCATGAGGCACAGCTAATGTGCCTTTCACGTTATTCGAAACCGCTTCACAGGCTGCGTTTGAAATATCATCAACAGGCAAGATGAGCACATGGTTGCGCACTCCAACACGCCCGTTTTCACGGCGATATCCTTGAATAGTTATATTTGAATAATTAGACATGTATTCTTCCTTACCAGCGCTTAGTTTTACAGTTGTGTGTGTGCAAATGCTCGCCCTTGGCGACGTCAGCAATGATTTTGCCAATATCTTCGCCATACTTCATTGCCGTATCGCCTTCTTTGAGGTCTTTGAGGGCAATTTTATGACCAATTGGTACATCTGCTCCAGCCGTGAGGCGGAAGGTTGAATTATCATGCGTGACACAAACAAGCATATCTGTGCCTGCTGTTAGTCCTTCGACAACAACAACGCCAACATTGTCGTCATGCTCATGAACTAGAAGGTGAGGAATTTCACTCATATGTTTTCTCCTATTGATTTGGTTTGAATATGATCTTAGGGGTCGCAATGCGTCCCTGTCGGATGTCTTGAAAGATTTCGGCACCATTTTCTAAGGGGGCTAAAATAGCCCAATCTAATGGTCCAAGAAGGCCTTCAAACATAGCTTGGCAGCATTCTTTGAAATCTTGCATTGTGTAGGTATAAGCCCCGATGAAGCTTATTTCTTGTAGTGTTATTCTGCGGATATCTAAGCCTGCTCCATTATCCCCAAGGCCAATATGAATAATCACACCGCCAGGGAGGGCTTGGGCAGAGGCAAAAGCGCGTGTTTGCGCAATGCCAACCGCATCAATGATGAGGGGGAAGGTATCATTTGTGTTTGATACCGCTGTGACAGCGCATTTCTCATTGAGATATATGCGTCTGTTTTCATTTGGTTCTGTGATTGTGATATCCACAAAACCTTGTGCCTTAAGCGCCAAAGCTGCCGCCAATCCAATTGCACCACCACCAATGACCAAAACTTTGCGCTCAAAGCGATTATGGAGCGCTTGCACACCTAATTTAACAGCATGCCAACTGACAGAAAGTGGTTCTGCTAAGGCGGCAACATCAAATGAGATGTGATCAGGAAGCGAAATGAGGTTGCGTTCTGGCACAAGCGCATATTGTGCAAATGTCCCTTCGCGCGGCATCATTGATAGAATTTGGCGATTGGGGCATAGGTTCTCTTGATTTGCCAGACAGGCTTCGCATTTCCCACAAGTGACAAGCGGGTTGATTGTGACGCGCTCGCCCTTGCGTTCACCAGTGCAAATAATTCCAGCAGCTTCATGCCCTAAAATCAGTGGCGCTGGCCGGCGATCATCATGGCCAAGATAGGCATGCATATCAGATCCGCAAATCCCTGCAGCCTCAATTTGGATAAGCAATTCATCCTGAGTTGGGATTGGATCAGGCACATCGCGATATTCAAGATGTTCTGGGGCGGTATAAACGAGAGCTTTCATTTTGCTGTAAAACCTCCGTCTAAGGCGAGTGTTTGGCCTGTGATATAACGAGAGGCATCTGAGGCTAAGAAGAGAAGTGGCCCGTCGAGATCTGCCATTTCACCATTGCGCCCAATGCATGTTTGCATCGCATTACGCGCCGCACGCTCTGGATCCTCAAATACAGCTTTTGTCAGCTCAGTTTCAAAGAAACCGGGCGCAATTGCATTGGCGTTAATGCCATGCGACGACCAAGCTTCAGCCATTGCGCGAGTGAGTTGCGCAACGCCGCCTTTTGCTGAACCATAAGCAAGCCCGTTCGGGAAGGCGCGGGTGGATTGCAGAGAAGCAAAATTGATAATCCGTCCCCATTTTTGAGCTTTCATATGCGGCACGAAGGCTTGCGAAAGGAAAAAGGGCGCTTTGAGATTTACCGAAAGAGTTGCTTCCCAAATTTCTGGCGTAATATTTTCTGGTGGAATGCGCGGGTTTAACCCCGCTGCATGTACCAAGATATCAGGCGTACCGAAGGGATCGGCAATGTGCTGAGTAAGCTGTTCAAAACGGTTTTGATCTGCAATGTCGCCTGAAACTATGGCACCTTGATTACCCACCGTTTCTTGCCAGCTTTCTAAAGCTTCAGCACGGCGCGCAAGGCCAATGACCTTCGCGCCAGCTTGGGCCAAAACAGTGGCAGCATGTCGCCCGAGACCAGAAGAAGCTCCAGTCACAAGGGCTACGCGGCCTTTAACGTTGAGTAATTGAGAAGGTGCCACGTTATTATTCCTCTAAAGATAAGACAAAGTCTTCATTTGGGAAGTATTTTTTCAGGCGAATATCAGCTGTGCGAGCGTGCCCCTCCATGCCTTCAAGGCGAGAAATGCGCGCTGTGGCTTCAGCAATAGGTTTTGCCCCATCTTGAGTGGCTTGCTGCCATGTTACGATCTTCATATACTTGTGAACACTCAAGCCACCCGTATAATTCGCAGCGCCTGATGTTGGCAGCACGTGGTTTGTGCCAGATGCTTTATCGCCAAAGGCAACCGTTGTTTCTTCGCCCAAGAAGAGAGAACCATAACAAGAGAGGCGCTCTTTCCACCAAGGAAGATCATCTGCTTGCACAGTGAGATGCTCTGGCGCGTATTCATCAGAACAAGCCGCCATATCTTCGCGTGTCTCACAGACAATCACTTCGGCATAATCACGCCATGCAGCCGTTGCATTTTCGCGGTTGAGTTCTGGAAGTGCGTCAATCAACGTAGGGACAAGCTTCATGACTTCTTCCGCCAATTCTTGATCATCAGTGATCAACCAAACGGGAGAGTTATATCCATGCTCAGCTTGACCGACTAAGTCCGCGGCAACAATCATTGGATCCGCTGTTTTATCCGCCAAGACCAAACTATCAGTTGGCCCCGCAATCATATCGATGCCAACGCGACCAAAGAGCATTCTTTTCGCTTCAGCGACAAATTGATTGCCTGGTCCCACCAAAATATTAGCTTTTGGAAGGCCAAAGAGGCCAAATGTCATCGCTGCGACACCTTGAACACCGCCCATTGCGAGGATTTTATCAGCGCCACAAACATGAGCTGCATATATAATCGCAGGGTTAATGCCCACGCCTGGTCGTGGAGGTGAACATGCGATGATGTTTTTACATCCTGCCACTTTTGCAGTGGTCACTGTCATGATCGCAGAGGCGATATGGCTGTATCGTCCGCCAGGGATATAGCAACCAGCCGCATTCACGGGGATGCTTTTTTGCCCTGCAACAAGACCAGGAATGATTTCAACTTCAATATCTTTGAGCGTTGCTTTTTGGGCTTCTGCAAATTTTTTAACATTCGCGTGGCTAAACTCGATATCTTTGCGCAGTTGCTCTGGCACAAGGGCGCTGGCAGCTTTGATCATCTCATCGCTGAGGAGAACTTCGCCGTCGTAATTGTCAAATTTAGCGGCATATTTGAGGGCGGCAGCATCGCCGCCGGCTTCGATATCATCCAAGATACCACGGACAATTTCTTGTGTTTTAGTGTCATCGCTACGAGAGTGAAGGGGTGCTTTTTTGAGATATGTTCTAGGCATAATTTTACCTGCTTAATTCTGGAAGAAGTGAAGTGGATAAGGCTGGGACGTAGGCTATGAGAAGCGTTACGAGCAGCATGAAGAATACGAATGGGATCGCACGATAGGCAATTTTTAGAATGGATTCGCCTGTAATTCCTGAGACAACAAAGAGATTGAGGCCCAAAGGTGGTGTAATGAAGCCAACGCCAAGTGCTGTGATCATCATGATGCAAAATTGTACCTCATGCATGCCGATGCTATCAGCCAAAGGCTTTAAGATAGGCGCTAGGATCACAATATTTGGTGTAGTTTCCATCACACAGCCCGCTGCAATCAAGATTAGGATCATCATGGCGATTAAAACAGCTGGATTGTCGCTGATAGATGTAAGCGCATAGACAAATCCCTGCGGTACGCCGAGCAAAGCGAGGGCTTGAGCGAGGGGGAGTGAGAAGGCGATAATCGGTAAGATGATGCCATTCACTTTTGCTGAGCTGACAAACATGGATGGAAAGTCAGAAAGCTTTAAAGTCCCCAAGATGAAACCGATCACTACCGTTGTGACAACAGCGACAGCACCAGCTTCTGTTGGCGTGAGGCGGCCTGAAAAAATTCCGTAGAATATGATGCCAGGCACGATAAACGCATACCAACCGCTTTTGATAGATTTCCAAAGATTGGAGCGCCATTCAGCGGGTGTCATAATGTTGCCGCCTTCCCAAAGGTTGAGACGGTTCATCACGATGTTTGTTGCTAAAATTGAAAGGAGGATCAATACGCCTGGAATTAAAGCCGCCATAAAGAGCGTTGAGGCGGATATACCCAAAACAAGGCCGATCACGATATAAGCGATTGAAGGCGGAATAAGAATACCAGTACAAGCACCAGCCGCGACGAGTGCGCAGGCATAAGGGCGTGGGTATCCTGATTCAACGAGGCGGGCGATGGTCATGCGACCAACGGCAGCAGCACCAGCAGCATCTGAGCCAGAAATAGCCGCAAACATTCCGCAAACCAGAACAGTCGCCGCACCAAAGCCACCCTTTGCCCAGCAAGTGAGCGCTTCTGCGACATCTAAAAACTTCTTAGAAAGCCCAGAGCGAACAAGCACGTCGCCTGTTAGAATGAAAAGCGGAACCGCTGTGAGAGCAAAGTGATCAATGCCATGAAAGAGACTTTCTCCAACGAGCCCCAAAGGCAGAACCCCAGAGATGACGAGCATTGCGATAGAAGCAACACCAATCGAAGCCCAAACAGGAACGGCAAGTGCGACCAAAACGATGAAAATTAAAACGGGTGCATAGAAATCCCAGCCAAGGATAACCGGTTGATTTTGTAATTGTTGCCAAAGCATTACGGTCTCCTTTAATCGAATAGTTTGTCGCCTTCATAAACGGGCGCACCGTTTAGAAGGTTGCGAATGTCACGCAAGAAAGATTGAATTAAGCGGAAGGCAACGAGCGAAAATCCGATTGGAACCGCTGAAAGAAACCATACCTGACTGATACGAAGACCATGGGTGACTGAGCCAAATTTTGCAGAAATATGCACAGTTTCGTAAGAATAAATGATGGCAACAATAGCGACAGCAAACATCACCAAATCCCCTAAAATATAGAGAAAGGCTTTTACCCTTGGCCCGATGTAATTCATGATGACATCAATGCGGATATGCGCGCGCTCTTTGACAGCAGCAGCAGCGCCGATCCATGCGAGATAAATAAAGGAATAGCGAACAATTTCTTCGCCCCAAATTGAGGAATAAGCAAAGACTTCGCGCCTCACGACCTCAATAAACATAGTGCCAACAAGCATGACATAAAAAACAAGTAGGGCCCATTTTTCTGCATTTTTGTCGAGCGATGTTAAAATTTTTGACATAACAGCTCCTTTGCAAGCATCTTTGTGTTGCTTGCAGCAGTTTAGCATTAGAAAATTTGAGAGTTGGGAGGCCTGAAAATATGCGGGGCCTCCCCCTTTTAGAAACTCAGTGCTTAGGCATCATGAACGTAGTAGCGGCCCATTGTGCCAGCTGCTTCGTCAAGTTTATTGAAGACATCCATAGAGCCCGCGAGATCTGTTTTAAATTGATCCCATTCGCTGCGCTGATATCCACCAGCATCTTTCCACGCACCAAGCTGATCTTGGTTGAGTGAGTGGAATTTAACACCATTTTTGGAAAGCTCAGACATTGCATATGCCCGCGCCGCAGGGACTTTTGATAGGTTTTGAGCAGAGGTAATTTCGCCTGCAAATTCAATACCTTCTTGAACATCCTTGGGTAAGCTTTCAAACCATTCTAGGTTGATAGAGTAAACTTGGCTATCTGGAACAGCTTGTGTGAATGTCACATTGCTCAAGATTTCACCAAAACCAAATACATGCAAAGCGCCCACAGATGGATCAAGCGCATCTGCCACACCTTGGCGAATGGCAGAAGGTGTTTCACCCCAAGCAACTGGCGTTGGGTTTGCGCCGACCATGCGGTAGTATTGCTGTAGCATTGCAGAGCCTGGAACGCGGAATTTTATACCTGCCATATCATCTGGCGTAAGGATGGCATTCCCACCTTTGCGTACAGCGACGACGCGGGGGTCAATATTGATGTAAAAGAGGGCCTTAAAACCGCTTGCCGCGATTTTTGGGTTCACTTCATTTTTCCAAGCTTGTGAAGATGTCAAATTTGTAAAACGCTGATTTGATCCACAGAAATATGGCAAGTTAATCAAGTCTACAACGCTTGCATAGGGTGCGAAATTCGCGAGTGAGTGCTGAGCACATTGGATTGTGCCTGTTTGTACAGCCTGAGCCAAAGCGCCGCCAGCACCAAGCTGACCACCAGGGGCCAAACGCACGTAAACCTTACCATTTGTAAGGTTCTGAATATTTTCTTTCAGATCAAGCTGCATGATTGGATAGCTACGAGAAGCTCCCAAAACATAAGCTGTTGCTAAGGTCATGATATGATCAGCGGATTTTTGGCGATCGCGCTCTTCTTGCGCTGTTTGAGCTGCGAGCTCATCGGACCAAAGCATCCCTGCGGCCCCTGCAACCATGGCTGCTGTAAAGCCGCCAGATGCAGAAAGTTTTAGAAAATTTCGGCGCTCTGCCGATTTAATTTCATTGTCTTTCTTTTCAAATGTCATCCCGTTTCCTCCCTGAGATGTCTATATGACTAGTCTTTTGATTTTTCTTCTTTCGCTTCTCGGCGTAAAATCTCGATCACAAAAGCAATCGATGCGCAAAAAAGAAGCACCATCTCAGCCACATTACTCAAAGGGGCTGATCCAGAAGTTTTCCCTAAAATCACATTAATTAAAAAAACGGCTAAAAAACCTAGTGCAAAAAATGCAACCATTCTTCCCTCCTATGGAATGGCTAATGATTCGAATGTAAGCGCTTACATTTTAAAATGCAAGCGCTTTTATATTTCTATTATATTTGCTATAAATATATAGAATAATCGTGATTGATAATGAGGACATAATGCCTGATCATAAAACATCTCTAATAAAAGAGGGCGCGGTAGCACCAACTCTTGAAGATGTTTCAAGGCTAGCGGGGGTTTCAACTGCGACAATTTCACGCTGCTTAAATGCGCCGCAAAAAGTTTCAGAAAAGACGCGCGAAAAGGTTTTGAAAGCAGTTGATGCGCTTGGATATGCGCCAAATTTTGGCGCGCAAGCCCTTGCAGCAAAGCGCACGAATACTTTTGGGGCTATTATTCCAACAATGGAAAACGCGATTTTTGCGCGGGCGCTGCAGGCCTTTCAAAAAGAACTTGAAGCCCAAGGTATTACTTTGCTTGTCGGCTGTTCCGATTACAAACCAGATATGGAGGAGAAACAAATCCGCGCTTTGGTGTCTCGGGGTGCTGATGCGCTTTTGCTTATTGGGCATAATCGTTCGAATTCAGTTTACGATTTCCTCAGCGCGCGTGATATCCCTTATATCAATGCTTGGGTGCATGATACGGAATTTGAGCATCCATCGATTGGTTTTGATAATAAAATGGCGATGAAGCAGCTTACGCAAGAAGTGCTCCGCCTTGGTCATAGAAATATTGGCTATATCACCGCTGAAAGAGCGCATAATGACCGCGCTTTAAAGCGGTATGAGGGTGTGCTTGAGGCGCTCAATGAAGGCGGGTTAGATCCTGAGTGTTTAAAGACTGTGGAACTTTCTTATTCCATCGAAAATGGCGCGAAGGGCTTCGAGACATTGATGCAGGACGAGACGCCTTCTGCCGTCTTGTGTGGTAACGATGTGCTTGCGGCTGGGGCGATTATGCAGGCGCATAAAATGGGCTTGCGTGTGCCAGAAGATATTTCAATTGTGGGTTTTGATGATATTGATATTGCCGAAATTGTCAGCCCAGCTTTAACAACGGTGCATGTTCCTCATAGAGAAATGGGCCGAAAATGTGCTTTAGCGCTGATTGAACGCCGAAATAATTCTGAGCAAAACTCTCACCTCCAAATGCAACAGATTGAATTAAAAGCGGCGATTAAATGGCGGAATTCTTTGATTGCGGTAAACTCAACGCATTGAAACCTATTGAAACGTATTGAGATGAGGCATTTGGGAGCGCAGATAGATGTCAGCCCACCTCTTTAAGGCGGGCTGAGATGTGTTTTAAGAGTTAGCGGATGCGTTGCTCTGTTTTGCTATCAAAAAGCATCGCGCGGCTGCTATCGAAGGTGATATTCACGGAGTTGCCTTCTGAAGAACGCTCATCTCCACGCTCCTCAATAACAATCTTTGATCCATCTGCAGCAACCAAATGCGCATAGGAAACGCCACCGAGCGCTTCTGTCATATCGACGTTTAAGGTATCGCCATAAGTGTCGACTTCAATATGCTCTGGGCGAATGCCGAGTGTGACTTCCGTACCCTCCGCTGGAAGTGAAACATCAAGTTTCACAGATTTATTCAACGCAGGCACTTCGACTTCACCATTTTTAACAACACCATCAAGGAAGTTCATCGCAGGAGAGCCAATAAAGCCGGCGACAAATTTATTGTCAGGATTACGGTAAAGCTCTAAAGGCGCACCGACTTGCTCGATATAGCCGCCACGAAGCACTACGATTTTATCAGCGAGCGTCATCGCTTCCACCTGATCATGCGTCACGTAAATCATTGTTGCGCCGATTTCTTTGTGCAGGCGTGCGATTTCAACGCGCATTTCAACGCGAAGTTCGGCATCAAGGTTGGATAAAGGTTCATCAAAAAGGAATACTTCTGGACCACGAACAATCGCGCGACCAATGGAAACGCGCTGTCTTTGACCACCTGAGAGAGCGGATGGTTTGCGGTTAAGATATTGTTCAAGTTTCAAAATGCGCGTGGCTTCTGCAACTTTTTCTTCAATTACCTCTTTCGGGTGGCCGTTCATTTTGAGGCCAAAACCCATGTTTTCTTTCACCGTCATATGCGGATAAAGCGCATATGTTTGGAAAACCATGGCAACGCCGCGTTCTGCGGGATCCATTTTTGTCACATCGCGATCACCTATGTGCATCGTGCCTTCAGTTGTTTCTTCAAGGCCTGCAACCATGCGAAGCAAAGTAGATTTACCGCAGCCTGATGGGCCAACAAAGACGCAAAATTCGCCATCTTCGATCTCAAGATCGACACCATGCATGACTTGGACATCACCATACCGTTTGACGATGTTTTTCATAATTAATCCAGACATAAAATTCCCTCCGCTTGTCTGTTATACTTTAATGTTCAGCAGGCGATCTCCAATGTTCGGCTGACTGAGCTATATTATTTGCAGTTTCTTGCATTTTGGGCACATATGACTTTAGATTTTCTAAGGTTGTACGTGCCGTTGTTGCGGTTACTGAAATGGCGCCAACAACTGAGTTGCTGGATGTTAAAATGGGTGTCGCAACACAAATAATTCCGGGCTCATGCTCTTCATCATCAAAGGCAAATCCTTGTGATTTGATCTGTTCGAGGGCACTTAAAAGGGCCGTTTTCGAGTCTAATGTTTTTTGTGTAAAGGCATGATAGGATTGTTGTGCTAAAATGCTTTCGAGGTGTGCCTCTGGTAAAAAGGCGAGCATGGCTTTGCCAACGCCTGTGCAATAGGCAGGGCCAATTTTGCCAGCTTGCGAATACATTTGAACGGGCCGTTTGGCATTTCTTTTATCAACATAAAGGACCTGAGAGGCCTCGAGTTGCGCCAAGTGAATCGTTTCATCAATTGATTCGCTTAATCCATCAATATGAGCGCGCGCGATAGGGGCGAGCGAGAACTGTGACCAAGCTGAATGGGCTAGGCGAACAAGGCGCATCCCCAGTGAATACTCATTAGAATACTCATCATATGCTAAAAGGCCCTCTGTGCGAAGTGTTTGGAGCATACGGTAAAGTGTGCCTTTAGGGTAAGGCGACACAGAAACGATCTCATTTAAGCGCACAGGCCGCTTAAAGTCTGCAACAATATCAAGTACATGAAGGGCTTTTTGCACTGTTCCGCTTGATGTTGATGTTGCCGCCATTCAGAGTCTCCAGTTCTTATGATTTGCTCCATATACCGTTTAAGGAGCTTTCAGGAAGTTGTTGACACGTTAACCATGTTCAGCTTACATTTCAATATATAATATTCTATTTCATTATTTGAAACGAATAATATGTGATATTTGTTTAGGGAGGATGACATGAAACTCACATTTAAGGCGTCACTTGGCGCGCTCATTACATCAACGGCTCTCGCAGGCGTGGCGTCTGCAGAAGGTTTGAAGGGGGATTTGAACATCTTCCTCGATACATCTAATCCAGCACCGCGCGCTGTGATGGAGCAGATGATTGAAGAATTCCAGGGGATGAACCCTGATCTTAATATTGAAACGACAATTATTGACCGCGAAGCGTATAAAACTCAAATTCGCAATTTCTTAACGGCAAATGCGCCGGATATTGCGACATGGTATGCAGCCAACCGCATGAAGCCATATGTTGAAGCGGGTCTTTTTGATGATGTTTCTGATCTTTGGGCGGAGCCTGAAATTGCAGAAAATCTTGCGTCAACAAAGGGGGCGATGACAATTGATGGGAAGCAATGGGGCGTGCCTTATACTTATTATCAATGGGGTATTTACTACCGCAAAGACATCTTCGAAGAGCTTGGTTTAAGTGAACCTAAGACTTGGGAAGAAGAAAAAGCAAACTGCCAAAAAATCGTTGATTCAGGCCGCTCTTGCTACTCAATCGGGTCAAAATTCCTTTGGACTGCTGGCGGATGGTTCGACTATCTCAACATGCGCACAAATGGATTTGATTTCCACATGGATCTCGCAAATGGCGAAGTGTCTTGGGAAGATGAGCGTGTGCGCGCGACCTTTGCAAACTGGCGTGAGCTGATTGATATGGGAGGCTTTTTGCCGAACCACCAATCATATAGCTGGCAAGAAGCACTGCCATTTGTGGCAAATGGGGAAGCGGCATCATATTTGATTGGTAACTTTGCAGTCGCCCCTCTTCGTGATGCAGGTCTTGATGATAGCAAGCTTGATTTCTATCAATTCCCAGCGATCAACCCATCAGTTGAACTCGCAGAAGATGCGCCAACAGATACATTCCATATTCCATCAGCGGCTCAAAACAAAGAAAACGCTCGCGAATTCTTGCGCTTCATGGTCTCTGCTGATGTTCAAACAGCTCTAAATGCGGGCGATGCTCTCGGGCAGCTTCCAGTGAATGCGAAATCGTCTGTCGATGATGATAAATTCCTGAAAGAAGGCTTTGCGATGCTTTCAGAAAATTCAAAGGGCGGCGTTGCTCAGTTCTTTGACCGTGATTTCCCCGCTGAAATGGCGAAAATCGGCATGGAAGGTTTACAAGAATTCATGGTCCGCCCAGATAATCTTGATAACATCTTGAAGCGTCTCGAGCGCGCTCGTGGCCGGATCTACAAATAAGATTCTTCCTGATGGAGGCGGGTTCTCCGCCTCTACTCTTCTCAATCATTTTGATTTGATAACATTTATCTTTATTCATCACCCATGAGATCATCTCACCTTGATTGAGCCTTTTATATTCAAGACTTTACTGTGAGGTGCCTCATGTCGGTCTTAACAGACAATCGAACCGATACTCCGCCACGGTCGTGGTATAAGCGCAATGAAATTGCGATCACGCCATGGCTCTTTTTAATACCTGCCTTTTTATTCTTTTTTGTTTATGTGATTTCACCGATTTTCCAAAGTTTCCAAGTATCTGGTTATGCTTGGGATGGGCTTGGCGAAAAAGAATATGTGGGTCTGGAAAACTACCGCGAACTCTGGGATGACCCCGCTTTTTATACATCCCTGCGCAACAATTTAATTTGGCTTGTTCTCTATTTGCTCGCCATTCCAGCTGGATTGTTCATCGCGCTGTTTTTGAACCAAACTGTAAGAGGCATCCGGATTTATAAGTCCCTTTTCTTCTTCCCGTTTGTTATTTCTCAAGTCGTTGTTGGCCTTGTTTTCACATGGTTTTATGATCCAACTTTTGGCTTGTTAAACTCTGTGATAGGCGTTTTCGGGCTGGGCCCGATCAATGTGCTGGGTGATCCGACATATGTGACATATGGCATCATTGCTGCCGGTCTTTGGCCGCAAACAGCTTATTGTATGATCCTTTATCTGACAGGGCTAAATGCGGTTGACCCTGAGCAAGTGGAAGCGGCGAGATTAGACGGCGCTAAGGGGTGGAAAATGCTATGGTATGTTATTGTGCCACAGCTCAAGCCAGCAACATTTATCGCCTTTGTTGTCACCATCGTTGGGGCGCTTCGTTCATTCGATTTGATTTCAATTATGACAAATGGTGGACCATTTGGTGAAAGCCGTGTTCTCTCATTTTACATGTTTGAAGTTGCGCTTTCTGAATATGGTTTCCGTATGGGCTATGGGGCTGCGATTGCTGTCATGCTATTCTTAATTATGCTCTGCTTCATCGCTTACTTCCTCTATTCAATGTATAAAGAAGAGAAAGGACGTTGATATGTTTCCTAAACCAATAGAAAAATCATCACGTTCGATACAACTTGGCTATCAAACTTTGCTTCCATTTGCGCTCATCGCATGGTTGTTGCCTTTGATTGCGGTGGCACTATTCTCCATTAAGCCTGCTGGTGATTTTACCTCAGGAAATTACTGGAGCTTGCCATCAAGCTTTGCAGGGTTTGAAAACTACGGCAAAGTCTTTTTCGAATCTGATATGCCAAAGTATCTCCTCAACTCGATCCTCATTACAGTGCCAACAGCATTGGGTGC
>CALLMA010000064.1 GCA_938008015.1 uncultured Celeribacter sp. | reverse complement strand
CAAACACGCCAAGATCGCTCCAAAGTTTCCATCGGTTGTACAGCGTCTTCGCAGGCCCGTATTCTGCAGGAGCATCACCTTAACCCATTACGATTTATAAATATTATACCACTCAAAACTCGACGATCGTCAACTCGTGCTCGCCCACGAATCTTCGGAAAATAAGACCGAAGCCGATCCATCTGCGCTTCGCTTAGCCAGTAAAGATTACTCATCAATGCTCCCTATAAATTAGGAAACGTGAATCACAGCATAGCCCAAGCTACAAGAAAATTAATGGGTCCTGAGCCTAGGTAAAAACCATGTGCATCATTGACGCATTATAGTGATCCGGTCAAAAATAATTTTGATTATTGCGGAGCGTTTGGGTTTCCAATCTTACATGGCCTTATGCCACAATAGTTCTGATCTATGCTTTATATTAAATTGCCTTTCTTTCGAAAACCAATTGGCTTGGCTAGCTTATACATCGCACAGGGGTGTCTCGCAGCAGAACCTGCGAGACACTTGCTTTTATTTGAGAGCGTTTGGTAAGAACATGACCAAACTTTCCGAGTAAGTGAGTAATAAAAGAACGCCTAATAGCGCGAGCAGCAGTGGGATAACCGCGCGCACGAAATCAAGGATTTTGACTTTTAAGATCGAGCACACCGTAAACATCATGGATCCAAAAGGAGGGGTCACCCCGCCGATCATAATGTTCACAATAACAATCACGCCAAAATGTACTGGATTAACCCCCAAGTTGAGCACCGCAGGTAATAAAAGCGGCGTCAATATGATCATCGCGGCACCGCCTTCGATGAACATACCAATGGTTAAAAGTAAAATATTGATCAAGAGCAACAGCATGAATTTACTATCAGTCAAATCAATTAAAGCCGAAGCGATGCTATGTGGGATGCGCTCTAGCGTCATATAATACCCAAATAACAATGCGCCAATGATGATAAACATCACCGTACTTGTCCCTTGAACAGTCTCTTTTAAAATCGGCGCAAAATGTTTTATCTTTAGCTCTTTATAGATAAAAAATCCGATTATTGAACAAAGGAGCACCGCAACCGCCCCCGCCTCTGTTGGGGTAAACAAGCCAAATCGCATACCTAAGATCACACCAAATGGAATCAAAAGGGCTGGGATGGCTTTGCCAAAGTAGTTCAACCGCTCTTGCGCAGAAGCGGCTTGTGAGCGCGATGGTTTATACCCCCGCCGCTTAGAAATCACCGCGATTGTGGCCATCAATGCCAAAGCCATCAAAAACGCCGGCACATAACCTGCAATAAACATCTGATGAACGGAGACATTCGCAAGCAAAGCAAAGATGATCAAATTAATACCCGGCGGGATGACGGGGCTAATGCAAGACGAAGCTGCAGTGACAGCTGCCGTAAAGGGCAAATCATAGCCGCGTTTGGTCATTTCAGGCGCCAATATTTTTGACTGCATGGCCGCATCCGCGTTGGCCGATCCAGAAATACCGCCCATCATCGTACTGAGGATAACATTTACTTGGGCAAGTCCGCCCGTTTTATGGCCAATCAAAGAGTCGGCAAATCCCAGCAGACTTCGGCTGATCCCCGAAAAATTCATCACGGATCCGACCATGATAAAGAAGGGGATGGCGAGCAAGGGGAAGGATTCTGCAGATGTAATAAAACGCTGCATCACCAAAGCAATTGGCAAAGAATTATTGATGAATAGAAAATAAGCCAAAGCAGAAGCGATAAGAGAGAAAGCGATCGGCACATTCATCAAAAACAAGACGAACAATAAGATTATTGGGATATAGTCTACCATGTTTGCGCGCCTCTTATGTATTTTGTTTGAATTGTTTTAGCTCATTGAGAATGAACCGCATTGTATGAAGGGTCATAAGGCCAAAGCATAAAATTAAAACAATATTGATCGTGAAATAGGACAGGCCTATCACCGGCGTCGTTTTATTCGACAACATTGTGTATTGATAACTCAAAAAAGCCAACAAGCCATTCAAACTTAATAGAAAAAACAACACTAAAAGCCTAAATGGCGCAAGGGCCCTTTGGGGCAGAACAGATAAAATGGCATCCACACCCATGTGCAAATTGTTTTTATAACATGAACTAATGCCCAAATAGACAGCCCAAATGAAACAAATGACGGAAAGCTCTTGCCCCCAAGGCAAAGTGAAGCCAAATCCATAGCGCAAAAAGACATTCACAATGACCAAAACGACGGTGATGCTAATGGCAATCGATGCCAGAATTTCTTCGATATTTTTAACGATAGTGAACAAAACTCTAAATCCCTTTCGCTGCACGCCGCCCAACTCAAAAGTCAGACGGCGCCTATATCGCGTTTAGTTACCGCGGATTTTATCAAGCTCTGCGCCAATGGTCGCGCGAATATCATCGCTCCATGCAGGGAACTCAGAATATACGCTGGCCGTTAGCTCACTGAATGCAGCCGTATCCGCCTCAACAAAGCTCACCCCTTCTGCCTCAAGCAGACCACGATATTCCTCATCAAGTTTCACGAGGTTTTTTGTGTTGGAAACTGCGCCTGCGGCAAATTCCTCATCAACAATCGCTTGCTGTTCAGGTGTCAATTTATCCCATACGCTTGGAGAAATATAAATTCCAACGGTGCCAAGGAAATGCTTGGTAAGTGACATGACGTTGGCCACTTCGTAGATTTTTGTTGAATACATCGTCAAGATTGAGCCTTCGAGACCATCAACAACCTTTTGCTGCACACCTGAGTAAGTTTCAGTGAAAGGAAGCGATTGCGGGGATGCGCCCATTGCTGCAAGCGTACTGATGAAAATCTGGCTTCCCGGAACACGAATTTTCATGCCTGCCATATCTTCTGGTGTTTCAATCGCTTTATTGGTGATCATATGGCGAAAACCAAACATGTAATCCGCATTAAGAATTTTAATGCCTTTTTCTTCTGCTTGGGCCGTCAAATCTGCAACAAGATCTGTATCCATCATTGCTAGATATTCATCATAGCTATCATATAGCATCGGGCCAGCAAGCGCGCCAAAATTTGGAACATAATCGCCTACATATGTTAAGTCTTCGACCGCAATCCAGTTCGCGCCATTGACGACTTGCTCAAGATTGTCCTTGTAGGTTGGCAATTGACCACCGGGGAACACCTGAATATCCACAGATCCATCCGTGCGCTCACGAATATTTTCGGTTACCTTGATTAATTCTTGTGTCAGCAATTCAGATTCTTGGAAAATCAAGCTCATGTTGATTTGAATGTCATCCGCAAGTCCAGCCTGAACTCCCATAAATGATGCAAGCACACCCACAGTAATATTTTTAAACATTAATTTTTCTCCCTCAGTAATAATTCAATAGAGACGCAATTTTTATAAACTAAATAAATATCATGATGCTAAAAATCAGGTGGACCATAATACTCTAAAAGATTTCAACCTACGCGATCTGGATATTTAAAACCCTAAACACCTAGCGATCAAAATCGATCAAAAAGCGACATCACGTTCCCTTCCTTAATACATTAAGGATCTTTTTAATTTTTTTTGCAAACAAATTGTGCAGGTGGCTCACACCATCGCCCCAATCTGACCGTCTCTTGGAAGAATGACGCGCGGAAAATCGCACAGCACAACGTGCAAAACGCGTGACTTGATGATAAATATTAAAGCAAGTTTGAAAAATTGAGACAGCTGTTCAAATAGGTTGATTTGTCTGTCTGTCACCCGGCACATTTACACTACTTGTGCAAAAACTCTGCTGCAGGTGGGAGTTTACGAGCAAGCTCGTAAGATTGCAGGGGCCATGATAGCCCCTGCAGAATTCACGCAATTATGCTACAGTCAAGTTTACTGCAGATGTCTTGCCGCGCATTTTGTCTGTTTCGATTTCAAAAGACACTTTTTCGCCGTCTTTCAAACCGTTAAGACCTGAACGCTCGACTGCGCTAATGTGTACGAACACATCTTTGCCTCCGTCTGCTGGCTCGATAAAGCCGAAACCTTTAGTTGCGTTAAACCATTTTACTGTACCTTGAGGCATGATGAGTTTCCTTTCGTTCATCACGATCGTCAGATTGACGACGTTTGGTTACACAGCGTTATGCTGCGGTTTTCTGTGATCGCGGCTTGTGCCTGCGATTCTTGTTCGAGTTCGAAGCATTGCCAGGGCTATGCGCCTTTGGCTTATGGCTACGATTTTTGTTCCGCTTGGCCTTTGGACCATCTTGACCCAGAACTTTCAATTGCTCTGGAACATCTCCTACAACCTGAATACTCGATTTAATGAGTTTTTCAACATCTCTGAGGAGTTTACCTTCATCCGTTGCACAAAAGCTAACAGCAACACCAGAACGCCCTGCTCGAGCAGTACGCCCAATGCGGTGCACATAGTTTTCTGGCACATTTGGTAGCTCATAGTTAACGACTAAGCCAACCGTAGGAATATCGATCCCACGTGCTGCAACATCAGTTGCAACCAAGATTTGCATATCGCCTGAGCGGAATTGTTTGATCGCGCGGTCACGCTGACCTTGTGATTTATTACCATGCACAGATGTTGCTGCATAACCGTCTGCTACGAGACCATTTTTTAGCTTTTCTGCGCCATGTTTTGTGCGTGCGAAAACCAATGTTGCGACGTTGGGATGCTTCGCAAGGGTATCGCGAAGCGCCATAGACTTCTTGGGCTTCTCTACAAATTGAACACTTTGCGCGATTTTCTCTGCTGCAAGATTTGGAGGATTAACCTGAACGCGTTGCGGATCAGTCAGATACGTACGGCTCAGCTGCTCCATTTGTTTAGACATCGTGGCTGAAAAGAGCTGCGTTTGGCGATTATCGCCTAGATACGAAACTATTTTACGGAGCGCATGAATAAATCCGATGTCGAGCATCTGATCCGCTTCGTCTAAAACCAAATGCTGCGTTTTGCGCAGCCCAATGGCGCCTCTTTCTAACAAGTCGATCAAACGGCCAGGTGTTGCAACAAGAACATCAGTGCCTTTAGCAAGCTCTTGTTGTTGCTTGCCTATGGACGCGCCACCAACCACTGTAGTTACGCGAATTTTAGATTGACGTGTCAATGTTTTGAACGTCTGAGCAATTTGATTGACCAACTCGCGTGTTGGCGCAAGTATCAAAGCTTTTGTTGTTTTCGATTCTGGGCGGCTCGGGCTTTGCATAATCGCATTGAGCATTGGCAAGCCAAAGGCAAGAGTTTTCCCCGTACCTGTTTGAGCCAAACCCATGATATCATGGCCGCTAAGTGCCAAAGGTATTGCTTGGGCTTGGATAGGCGTTGGGACACTAAATCCACCATTCGCCAAGGCTGTCGCGAGCTCTGCTGTTAAATTCAGCTCTTCGAAGCTTTTCATTATAAGTAGTCCGATCTGATCGCCATTAATGCGTGTATCTATATGTAGACGATATCATCGTCTGTGAGGGTTTTGCTGTCCTGAACGATTAGGCGATTCCCAATCTATCGGAGCAACAATTTGAACCCTGCGTGATGGGGAACAGTCAGAATGAGTTGTCGTTTGATTCGACCTGCGAATCGCTCACGCGACAACATTTCAATCGGCATATGGGCCTTCCTTGCTCTGCTGTCAAGCAACACTCACCTATAGGGGCATAATTTATGCGAATTATGTAATATTACTTCAAATCATACCGGCTCAACTATGTGAGCCGATAGACGCATGAATATGCAAACACCCGTTATTTAGGCGGGTTCATCTTATGCTTATCCTGAAGGGAGGAGAGAAAACCACTATTGATGTGCTTTCTTGTCCATTCGGCAATGTAATCTGCCCATTCAGGATCGTTTTTGGGCAGCATCATCGCAAATTCTATAGGGTTGATAGGCTCATCTGTACCAAAGGCGATTGTTAACTCAGGATATCTTTGTGCTTGCCTGCTATTCCAGCCAATAACAGAATCCATAGAAACATCCGCCTGCCCCGATACGACGAGATTATGCCAAACCTCATCTTCTTCTTGTAACCGAATATTGGCTTGAGGAGCAGATTTTTGAATTATTTTGGTGAAAATTGTCCCAGGTATTGTCGCAAAAGTAAGATCGGCTGAGTTTACATCGGCCCATGAGTTGACATGAGTTGAACTGGCTTGCATCTGCGCGATTGGAAATAACGAGGAAGGAATTGCTAAAGGTTAAAGGCGCAAATACACAGTAAAATTGCGGCAAAAAACGCCATCATCGTATTTTCAGCTGTACCAAAAAAATAACCGCAGAACCCATTGAAGGCCCTGCCCAACCCAAGGTGGCCAGATTTTTCATCTAGCTCCCAATGAGGAGAGAGTTACATGAACTTCTTTAAGTACAAGTGCCAAATACCGTTTTATGTCACAGTTTAAGACAATTAGAATTAGGTTCGCCAAATGAGTGCATTTAAAAGCTTTATAGCTGCGCTTCATAGACTTGATGATCCATGACTTTTTCTAAGTGCCATATTTTTGAAACTATTTGCCAGCCAATCGTGCCTTTCACAAAAGACAAATGATCAAGAAATACATTATCATGAATACGAATGCGCACTTTAACAACTGCGCTGATCGGGGATAGATAATCAATCAGTAATATCGCTGCTTCCAAAGGCAAACCAACACTTTTGGCTGATACACGCGTTGATACATCATTTTTATAACTTGCAATTGGCTCCACAAAAACCTCGCCTGTGTCCGCATCAAACAAACTCGATTCCGGATGAAATACCAAGGCTAATTTATCAATGTCGCATTCATATAGTGCATCAAAATACGTTTGAACCGCACTTGTGAGTTCATTTAAAGTATCCATTTTCTTCTCCTATTTTTATCACAGTCTACGTGCCACAAGCTTCGAAACATGAATATAGTCTGAAAAGACAATATTCAGTATAAAACGGACAATCATGATGTCAGGCTATACGAATGAGATGAGACCTGTCCCCTCAGTTGGCATTCTTATTTATGATCAATTGTGTACCTTTGAATTTGGTATTGCGACGGAGCTGTTTGCTCTGCCTCGTCCTGAATTTAAAAACTGGTACCAGTGTGAAGTCATTAAAGCCGAAGACGGCCCCATAAAGGCACTTGGTGGCATAACGATTGATGCGAATGCTAGTTTGAGTGCTATAGAATACAAGGACATCATTATTATACCGGGTTGGACATCCATTGATACAGAAGTCCCATCGTCTTTATGTGCCGCATTACAAAAAGCTTATACAAATGGTGCGCGCATCGCATCATTTTGTTCGGGCGTATTTGTACTAGCTGCTGCCGGATTACTTGAAAACAAAACCGCGACAACGCATTGGCGCTTCGCAAATGAGTTGGCACAAAAATACCCTCGTATAGATGTTAATCCTGACGTTTTATTTATTGAAAATAATAGAATCTATTCTGCGGCTGGTTCTGCCTCAGGCATTGATTTAGGACTCCATATCATTCGCCAAGACTTTGGTGCAAAAGCTGCGGCAAGTGTTGCAAAAAGGCTTATCTTGCCACCACAACGCGATGGTGGACAAAAGCAATTCATTCCATACCCTGCCCCATCAGAAAGAATAGGCAAAAGCATATCGCTGCTACAAGAGCACGTTCGCGCAACCATTAATAGAACTTGGTCTGTAGAAAATATGGCAGATTTTTCAGGTATTAGCAGCCGAACTTTAACGCGGCGATTTCATGATGAGCTTGGGATCACACCGCTCAAATGGCTTAAATTTGAACGCATTTCACGTGCTGCGGAATTGTTAGAAAATTCTAATTTGCCACTTGCCGATATTTGGCACACTTGTGGCTTTGGTTCCGAAGAAGCTTTTCGAAAAGACTTCAAACAACAATTTTCTATTCCGCCTATCCAATATCGTAAGCGATTTAACAGCACCACTTTATAAAATTTCTCTTTCTACGAATCCCTAGTCCCACCGCCGGCGGGGCTAGGATCATATCTTAAAGTACTATTTCATTGTGAAGTATTTAACCACCGGCTTATCTTCCGGATCAACAGAAATGCCGACATTGCTTGCCATGCCCCAGTTCAACACTTGGTGGTGGATCGGGATATAAAGCTGCTCGTCTTGCACAACACGCCAAATGCTTGCGATATCCGCGTTACGCTGCTCTAGGTTCGTATTTGATGGCAGTGTTTTAATTTTCGCGTTTACTTCCGCATTATTGAAGCCCGTTCCATTCCACGTGCCAATATCGCTCTCACGACCATGGACAAGGAAGTTAAAGATATATTCGGAATCATATGTAGGAACGCCCCAACCCAGCATATAGAAGTCTGTCTTCCCATCTGTGATGAGCGGGAAGTGCTGTGCTTTTGGTTTTGCGTCAAGATTTACATTAACGCCAATCTGGCCCAGCATCCCAACAGCCGCTTGACAGATCGCCTCATCATTCACGTAGCGATCATTTGGGCAATCGAGGCGAATTGAGAAGCCGTCCGCATATCCTGCTTCTTTCATCAGCTCTTTAGCCGCTTCAACATTTGTTGAACTTTCGCTATCCATCGCAGCTGTCCAACCATTCACAAACGGCGGCGCAATCATACCAGCAGGTTCGGATTGGTCACGCATCACAACCTTTTGGATCGCGTCGCGATTGATTGCCATCGACATCGCTTTGCGCACACGCACATCTGAGAGTGGGTTTTTGCCGTCCACATTATCAGAATCTAAATCTTGTGCGCCTTGGTTCATCCCGAAGAAAATAACTCGGTTCTGCGGCGCTTTTTTAACTGTTAGGCCATTTACACTGTTCACACGGTTAATATCTTGTACCGGCATATCTTGCAAAAAGTTCACTTCGCCAGATAAGAGGGCCGCAACGCGCGTTGCCGCGTTTTGAATAGGTGTATAGACAATTTTGCTCACTTCCATTGGGAATTGATCTTTTCCCCAATAGTTCTCATTGCGCACCATCACAGTTTTCACATCCGGTTCACGGCTTTCGAGGATATATGCACCCGTCCCGTTCACGTTTGTTGTTGCGAAAGTGATTTCGCCCCCTTCAAAATCTTGCACTTGAACAGAATCATTCGCCTCCGCCCAATCTTTATCCATGATAAAGATATCAGTCAGGTTAGATGGCAAAATAGGATTGGGGCCATTCGTCTCAATCTCAACAGTGTAATCATCAACTGCACGGACTTCTTTGATAGAATTAAGGAGCTCTTTCATGTCCGAATTTTCATGAGTGGCACGCTTATAACTGAACACAACATCTTCAGCCGTAAAATCAGCGCCATCATGGAATTTGACACCCTCGCGCAGCTTAAACACCCAAACATTTGGATTGCTCTCACTTGGCGCCCAGCTTGTTGCAAGCGCCGCTTCAAAAGCGCCCGTCTGATCACGAATAATAAGTGGCTCATACATTTGGTGTCGGACTGTATGTGTTGGACCTTCGTTTTGAGCGTGTGGATCGAGCGTTAATGCATCCCCAGCTCGTGCCCAATTCAAAGTCTCTGCACCAGCCGCGCTCATTGAGCCAACAAATGCCGTCAATGCTAAAATACTAGCTGTCGTTTTCATAATGTATCTCCCTTAATACTTGCGAGCGTAACTATCGGAAAAACAAAATACAGTTTAATAAAACTGCCAACTGGCAAAATAATCTCGCCTGCTATTTTGTACAATTTCCCATTCCAACCCTAATTCCACCTTACAATTCTATCCATTGAATAGTCTGCACTGAGATGGTTCATCTTGTATTTGTTTGAAATATTTCTCAACTCTTTTTTGGAAAAATTATCTCACACCAAATAATTACCGATTAACTGATTAACATATGGTTAATCTAAGGGCAAAATATCAGCCTTGCATTTGCATCTTCATGGCGCAAATCGGCTGTTTTTGGCGCTGATTAACCGCACCATTCGAAGACCACTGCTCCATGCTATGGGCTCAGTTCACCATGCTCAGATGCGCAATTTTGCAGGCAGGACTCTCAAGGCGCGCGAAGGCTTCAATCCGCGCGGCGCTGGCCTTCAATAGTCCGTCAATAATACTTTTTTGTTTTTAGCATGCCGCGAAAGCAATCGATTTTGAGCTTTCAGGCCAGGGATCGCAAGCGCGGGCTTAGGCGCAAGCTCCAACCTTTCCAATTCCGGCATCAGCGTAAGGATTTCGATCCGCGCGTCTTCCGAAACCGCCTTGAGGGCCTCAGGGCCCGTAAAAAGGCTTTCCGCCGGTGCACCTTCAGCAAACACCACCTCATGTTGGCCAAAGAGCATATGGAAATACTCTACGCTTTCGACAGTGTCATCAACAAATATCCCAGGCATTGCCGTCAGCTTGATCGCAGGAACGAGTACGTCGCGATGGCCAATCATGCGCTCGGCAATCTTGGAGGAAATCTGCATGCGATGCTGTCGCGACACCAACAGGTCGTGTTTGGGGAGGCCGCCGCCCAACGCCCCCGCAAGAATGCGCACTGGGCGCAGCTTGGGGTTGGCCCGCAGATCAGCTGCAGAAAGCTTTCTAGAGCCGATCCAGAGGATGGGCTGCTCGCCGTTTTGAGCGGTTTTCACCAAATCACCCGCTTTTAGATCTTGAATTTCGCGCAGGCCTTCAGGCGTCTGTATTTGTGTTTCCGCGGCGAAACACACCACCATCTGAGCTCCGATACTGTGCACAGCATACTCGCCGCTGCCACTGTTTGATCGAAACTCAATCCCAATCCCGTGATCTGCCCATAGGGCCCTTTGGGAGGCAGATATCCCCGTCAAATCAAGGGTGTAATTTCGGGTAACTTCGGTATTTGCTCCTGCAGTAGATAGGCCAAAGCCCGTGGTGTCAGAGCCAGAGGCAAATGTAACATCGTCTGCTAAGTTGGTATTTGAGATGCCGATAGCAAATGTTGCAATAATTTCATTGCTATCTGCAACGCCGTCCCCATCAATGTCCGCAAACAGTCTGATAAAATTGCTGTCTTGCAGATCGCTGGCCCGGCTCAAGGTGATTTGAGTCGAAATATGAGTCAGATCAGCATCAAATCCCTCGTCGGAAACATTGCCGAGAGAAGAAAACGTGCCCGCCGCAAAGATGCTGCCGCCAACCCCTTTAACTGTACCGACAGCATCGACTCCAGAGGAGGAATCTCCGTCTTTTACTCCGACGCCACTGGCACCGGTTTCTGTGACAACCCATCCGTTCGGATTGGTGTTCGAAGACCCACCATTACCAATAGTTACATCTTCATCGCCAAAATCGTGGTTATCATACGTTAAAGTTGTAGTGACTGGCAAACTAGGGCTCCTCGCGAATATAGCACTCTGATGTGCCCCGATCCTGCTATATTGTAAAGGCCGAAAACGAGCACTTCCAACGTCTTTTCATGCTATTTATCAATGATTTGAGAGCATATCTGTCAAATCTTAATGGGGAACACCTCCACCACAATGCCAACATACCGCCCTAAGAATAATATCACCTCGGGCAATGGCACCATTTAAAATCTGCTCATGGAAAACGCCTCAAACTGAGCAAAAATCGATACTCTAAATTTTTAAAACAGGGCCAAAATGAATAAAATTATGAGACCCTAGAAAAGAATATGGCCCGCCCTACAAAGAGACGGGCCACATAACTTATTCAGCGCCGATTGCGTCTAGGCCTGCGCGCACGCATGTTTCATCGATAACACCTGATGGAGCGCCACCAGCACCGATACCGCCAACCAAAGCGCCTTCGATGCGGATTGGCAAACCACCCGCTTGAATGACGAGACGGTTGTCCATATCGCGTAGACCACCATTTTCAGGTTTCGCGCCGATAAAGCCAGCAAGGCCTTTCGTGTCGCGGCCCATGCTCGCAGATGTAAAGGCTTTGCCTGTGCTTGAGCCAACTGTGTGCGGGCCCGCATTATCAGCACGTAAAAGAACTTTCGTCTCACCGCTGCGCGCAACCACGGCAACACTTACATTGTAGCCTTCAGCAGCACATGCTTCTACAGCTGTTTGGGCAGCCTTAGTCGCCATTTCAAGCGGTAGATAAGGTGCTGTCGGCAAGCTTTGCGCGACAGACGCGATCGGTGTGAGCAAAGCAGTCGCAAGAGCAATAGAACGGATCATCATATATTTCCTTTTGTTGAACTTATGCCCTTATTGTAGTGCGCATCCCATCTGAGTGTTATTCGTAGAATTCACAAAAAATTGCGTAGTTCTACGGAGCAATCTGCGCATCCAACCAATAGCGCGTCAATTCAGCTGCGGAAGATGTCCCAACCTTGGCCGCAATGGCAGAACGGTGGCTTTCCACAGTGCGTGGCGACAAACTCAGCGCTTCCGCAATTTGCTTTGTCATCAAGCCTTTTGCGATCATTTCCAATACTTGCTTTTCACGCGCCGAAAGATGCTGCAACAAGGCCAAAGCCTCAGCACGTTCGGCGTATGCCTGTTGCTGGACTTTGAGTTTTTCATGCCCTCTTTGGATCGCGTCGATAAGATCATGCTCATCTATAGGTTTGCTCAAAAAATCGATCGCGCCGTTGCGAAAAGCCCGTCGGCATGCTTCAATATCGCCATGCCCGCTGATGATAATGGTTGGCCATTTGATATCATAATCGCCTAAATTTTCTTGCAGCTTCAGACCTGAAATCGCGGGCATCCTGATATCAAATATTAAAACACCCGGCGTTAGATCCTTTGCTTGGCTCAAAAACATCTCAGGCGTGGCAAAGCAAAACACATTGAGCCCGACTGTCTCTAAAAGCAAACTCAACGCATTGCGAACGGCTTCATCATCATCTACGAGATAAACAGTGTTGGTCATGGCTTTACCTCCACATTTGAGCGTAAAAAACACAGACGGAAAGTGGTTTGTTCAACATTATCTAAAAGCATAATATTGCCATCCATTTCGTCCACTAATCTTTGACAAAGCGCCAAGCCCAGCCCCGTTCCGTCCCGCTTACTGGTTACAAAGGGCTCAAAGATATGCGCCTTGATGTCATCGCGAATGCCCGGCCCATTATCAGCCACATCAAGTACAATCCTATGATCCTCTATATATGTACTGATCTCGATCCGCGCCGCATCTGACGCATCAAGCGCATTGCGCACGAGATTGAAGACGACTTGCTCCAACTCAACGGGATCGGCGTTGATAAAAAGTGGCTCATCATGCAAGGATAACACCATCAGCGCGCCCTTCGCCTTGACTTCTGTCGCGAGTAAATTTTGCACGTTACGCACCGCGTCATGGACTGAGCACGCCTTCGATGGCCTACGGTTCGGCTTGCTCCAGCGCCTCAATCGATCGAGGATATTTGCCGCCCGTTGCGCCTGTGAGACTGTCTCATCTAACACTCTATTCAGACGCTCTAAATCACCCCGCCGACTTAAATGTCTTCCAGCCTGAGCTTGGCTAAGGATGGCTGTCAGTGGTTGCGCTAATTCATGGGCCATGCCGCTGGCCATTTCGCCCATTGCATTGACACGCGATGCATGGGCCAATCGTGTTTCTTGTGCACTCAGCTGCGCTCTCGTTTCTGCATCTTTGGTGCGTGTGCGCTGCCGCAACCCAAGTGCCGCAACGCCAAAAACCGCCGTAATCGCAGCAATAGCGGCAAAGACTTTCCCCAATGGTAGGATATCAGCCATATCAATCATCAAAGAGGTGTTTAAAATCAAGGGCTGCGAAGCGCTGCTAAGAGGTTTGGAAAAGCCAGCTTCCTTGATTGAAAACTGTTCCGCTGAAGCAATTTGATTATCAGGCGCCGCAAGAGAGAGGGAGGCGGATTGCGTCTGCCAAAAGGGATCATCTGTTGCAATCAATTTGCGAGCATCAACCACCAATGCCAAACCATGCTGCGCGGCCGAAGAGTTTGGCGTGCGTTTTACAAGCAAATAATGGTGGGGAAGATTTGGCATCGGTCCCATTTGCAAGGCGCCCGTTGAGTGGCGTGCTAAATCGATGATCTGTTCTTTGGCTTTTATGGAAACGCCAGGCTGTGTTTCTATTGTTGGCTCTGACAAGTTGAATGGAATGACATTTACCGACGTAATACGTGGATAAAACCGCGTGATTGTCCTCGCAACATCTAACAACAAATCTTCCCTCTCGATCCCACCTGTCACAAAAACTGCCGATAGGGATGTGAGATGGGCATCATGCTGATCAGCCCGCTGGGAGGCTAAGCGCTGTAGGATTTCACTTTTGACTGTTAGTTCACGCACTAAGCTTTGGCGTTCAAAAAAGGCTAACGCGCTTAAGGCAAGTATAATGGAAAACAGCCATAAAAATACGTATAACCAAATTTTTTTAACGAATGAGGCAGCCATAAGCACTCATCGCAGATACGACAGAAAAAACCAAGGCGTATTTTTAAACCTTATAAGACAAACCATTCATCACATGCCCCAAACAGCGCGCAACTCTATGATATGCCTCGCGCACACTCATTCGCTTGGCAAAATATTACGAGTGACGTCGAAAAAATTCAACAAATATCAAATTAGGCACCCAGCACGCCCATGCGATAAGAGAGTAAGACGCCTCAAACGACAGCCCCATTGCAGGCAATATCGGAAGATATAAACGCAATGTTACGGCCGCGAATGTGAGGGCGGCGGATCGCATTATCCAGACGCGATGTTCAACGATCAGGCCTTTATACGCGCACCAAATACCCATCGCCGTCGTCACCAACCAAAGGACTGATAGAACAAAAAAACCTCCTGCGGCGATTAACCCTGCATTTGAGTTTACCGCCAAAAAAAGCCCCGAGACCCCAGACACCAAGATCGCCACGCCATAAACTCTTCCGATCCATCGATGAAAATCAGGGCGAGCTTCGCGCAGCTTTCTATAAAATTGAAGGGGCATCAACAAAAGCGCCAAGGGCGCAAATCCTACATGTGCGTAAAAGAAAACGGGGCGTTGCTGAGCATGATAGAGCATGAAATTCATGCTGACTTCGACTCCGAGCACTAAAAACCGCCATGAAATCAAGGCAACGAATATACACAGGCATATAGTGATGGGCTTTGTTACAGCTAAAAAGCGCATAGGACCTCTTGCAATAATGAGAATAACGAAAACAAACTTGACACTGTAAAGTTATGGTTTGATCTTGACACTGTCAAGCATAATGATGATGCTTCAACTAAGATGACAACACAAACACGACACCATCACGGCAATCTTCGCCCTGCCCTCATATCAGCCGGCATTGATATCTTAGAAGCGGAAGGGATTTCAGGCCTGTCATTGCGCAAAATTGCGGTCCGCGTTGGCGTGTCACATGCCGCGCCTGCACATCATTTTGATGGCAAAATTGCCTTGCTCGTCGCCATCGCAGCTGAAGGGTTTTTAATCTTTTCTCAAATGATGGAAGAAAGCCGCGACAAAGCAGCGGCAGACCCTCGTAGCAAACTCATCGGACTATGCCAAGGATACCTCGGTTTCGCGGCACAACATGAAGCCTTATTCGAGTTAATTTTTTCAACCGACGTCAAAAACCATGCTGACGAAAATTTGGAAAAATGCTCCATGCAGGCCTTCCAACTCCTACAAGAAACCTGCGATCTTTTTGAACCATCGCCTCATGGTAATAGAAGCAATGCAATAATGATATGGTCGCTCGTTCACGGATATGCCTGCTTGCGGGCCAATAATAAAATGGTTCTGTTTGAAAATGAAACCAACACGCCGTTGGAGATGATCCTTCCACAGATGACTCCCAAAACAACATGAGACATCGAACACCCAGCGAGCAGACATGATCCTCATCACGGCTATAAGCCGCAAACTAAAACCGCCTTTGCAGACCACCCGTAAAAGCCCCCTATGGTGCACATAAAACAACATAGGGGGATAAGGCCAGATCGTTTGCACGCATTAGCGCAAGCTAAACAACTCTCTCTTATTTCGCGCCGCACGGTTGGCGAAATTGCGCGCCAATCGGCCTCTTACCAACAAGCGAGCTGGTTCAGGAACAAATCCATTTTCAACTTCATGAAGCTCTGGAAAAATCGCAAAAAGTTCTTCTACAGATTCACGAGGGATCGTTTTGAGCGTCTCTTTCCCAGCATAAAGCGTTTCAGAGGGCATACCTTCCGCAAATACGATTTCATGCTGATCACACATGAAGTGAACATAGGTAACTTCATCCACATCCGCATAGTCCACGCCTGCTATTGGCAAGAGTTGTTTTGCAGCGACTAACGCCTCTCTTTCGCCAAACATCCGCTTAGACAGCCTTGAAGACACCATAATGCGATGCTGAGGACTGACAACCAAGTCTTGCATAGGCATATTCTGCCCAAGTGAGCCGGCTTGAATTTTTATTGGCGTCAACTTTGGATTGGCTGCCAAATCAGCTTTTGATATTTTACGGCTTTTGATCCAGCGCACAGGCTGCGCCCCGTTATCAAATGTCTCAACAAGATCGCCAACAACTAAATCCTCAACAGCGGTGCGCCCATTGGGTGTATCGATGAGCGTACCCGCGGCGAAACATATAAAGTCACCGATAATAATCGTCTCAAATTGAGTGAATAATATATTGCCTGACCCATCAGTCTGGTTGATGAACACCCCATTGTTGGCGTCAGCGTCTGCATTCGCGATTGTATATGCATCCCCAACGGCATTTACGCCAGCTGTGCCTGAAGTTTTTGTTTCATCAAGGTTCGCCTCCAAACTGGCGATAAACTCATCAAGCTGGGCTTGATTGACAGGGCGGAAGATCAGCGTATCGTTATCATCGTCAGGGAGGCCGCCATCAACGGTCAGGGCCCGAAATGTGATGGAGTCGGCGGGATCCGTGCCAGTATGAATGGCATCACCACCAATTGTCCAAGTATCATCGCCCGTCCCGGTTGTAAGAACAAGACGACCGTCAGTTGTTATATTATTGACCACCAAGCCATTCATCTCAATGACATCATCGCCCTGATGCCCAAGAACAAACTGGTGAGTCGAACTTTCGATAGTCACATTATTGGCAATAATATTTGTACTGGTAATCGTCGTAATATCGAGATTGCTTAGACCATTAGTTGTTAGAAATGCAGAGTTATCAACATCAATTGTGCTACCGCTGATATTCAGGGGCGTTGTCCCACTGCTGTTGAGAGCCAAAAATTGCGTATCGTTTAGAATGCTAAATAAAGTGTTGTTTTCACCGAGTGTGACGTTGACTTGATGATCGTCCGAGCCACGAATATTACCAGAGATGAATGTATCATTGGTATCCGTGCCATCCACACCAATTTTCACATTATCACCAGTGGTAATATTGATGATCGCATTGGTGTTGTTACTTTGTGGATCATTCAGCTCAATTGAGCCTTCGAACGTGACATCATCCTCAAGCGTGATAGTTGTTATTGTGGGATCCGCAGCTGTTCCCCCTGGGAAACCAGAATATTCAAAATCGTTAACAACCGTACTGCCTTCTTTTACAATAAGATCAGCGACGACATCATCACCATTGACCCCAACTCCGTTGTTAATAACAAATGTGCCCAAGTTTGACGCTGAATAATCGCCATCAAAAATAATCGTAACTTTAACGGGTTGGCCGGTATCGGAGCTGATGCGAAGCGTGCTGCCATTAAAATCAACAGGGGTGACGCCATCTGCTTCGAACTGATGCACAATGATCGTATCCCCATCGTTCACACGAATGGAGTCGGTATTTGTAGAGAAACCACGATAATCAATTATTGCCATGTTCTTGCCTTTATATTCGAATATTTGGGCGGAAATGAGCCTACATTTCAACGCCTGTTCATTGCATGGTGTGAGATATGTAGGTTAGGGGCCACATCTCAACCGTTGAGAATGCGGGGCAACTTTCAGCGCCCTGAGTACGCAGAACACATCCGTGACACAAAACGGTGTGCGAAGCTCTAAGTTAGAAACAGACATCAAAAACTCACGATCATTTGCCATGCCAAAACCAGCTCAAGTCACGAAGTCAACTTCGCCGAGCGCTTTTTAAAGTGTGGTAAATACGGTATAATTGATTGGTGTCAAGAATGAAAACAGGTTCTCAGCAAAAGGTTAATATCCACAGGCAAGGCCCCCTCAATAACGAACATTAAGGTGCAAAAACAATACGTTAAATAACGTCAGGCTATGAGCGGTTTCTTCGCTCAAATTCTTCTGACTAATCGAAACGGCGATGTTTTGATTCGTTTTCACCCACAAAAGCGCCTAACGAAGCGCTTTTTAGGCAGATTGAAAAGATCACTCGAGCCAATCCGCACCATATGTGAGGCCAGAATTCATCGCCTTAGCCCGCTTTGCGAGCATCCGCTGCAGTGCCGTATTGTGGCAAATCCGCAGCCGTCTTGCCGTGCGCGGCCATCACTGTATCGCGGACAAAAGCAATGTGAGCTGTCTCTTCAATGATTTCCGCCAAATACTGTGCCTTCATTAAGGTAGACCCCACGCCAATGGTGCCATGATTGGCCAGAACTGCCGCGACAACATTGGTATCTTGAAAAACGGGGCTGATTTCTTTGTCCGTTTGCGGCCCACCTTGAGGCGATAGGGGGATGAGCGGCATGCGCCCGATTTTTTCGATGGTCTGTACAGTCAGACATGGAATTTCGATGCCGGCACTCGCATAACCTGTCGCCCAAGGGCTATGACAATGGACCACGGCATTGATATCGGGGCGAATACGGTAGAGATCGAGATGAAAATCAAGATCTTTGGATGGCTTATAGTCGGATGTTTCAATCGTCCCATCCAAATGAACCACTTGTAAATTGTCACGCGTGCATTCGTTGAACCCAACGCCAGAAGGCTTGATCACAATAGCATCAGCACTCTCCAACCGAACAGATAAATTACCCCCTGCATTTGTTTGCAAACGCAGATCAAAACAGCGCTTTGCCGCTGCGATAAGGGCGTCTTTTTTTTCGTTCAGATCGTGCATCTGGTGTCCTTTCAAGAAGAAATATCTGCAAGTTTACTCATGATCGCCTCTGTAATTTCAGGCGCAAAAATATGTGCGTCAATTGGGGTTATTGTAATATTATCTCTGAGATGTCGGCGCAGCGTCTCCAAGCAAACCGCTCGCAAATCTTCATCTTCAATCGGGCCGCCTGCACAATCTTGATGAGAAAATCCCCCCATCGGCACAATAACAGAGCAAGGGCCGGCAAGGGCATTCAGATGAACGGCGAGCTGCGTGCTGACCAGAGCCATTTCTTCCGCCATCAATTTGACATGGGTAAAAAGCCCCGAATGTTCATAATGCGGACGATAGAGGTAATGCGATTGAACCAGTGATTTTTCTCCAAGGCCAATAAAATTCATACCACCTGGCAAAACGATACGAGGCAAACTGCCCCCTGCTGAAAATCGTGTTGGCATATCCGCATGAACACCAGCGAGATAAATGCGTGTCAGCTCATGGGGTGTGAGATCGATAATCGCATCAAATGCATCTTGCTGTGCAAACCGAGCAAAGGCCGCCCCCCCAAAACCATTGGCGTGAAATACCGTGGCCTCCCTGCCCTGTTGGGAGAATTTCTTCAACAAAGGTTTGACCGCACCATCCGTCGCCCCGAGACCCGTAATTCCGACTGAACGATTAAGGCGCGTGAGCTCATCTTTTTTGCCGCGTCCGCACAAACCACTCGTCATCAAAGCAGCATTGGCCAATACCTCGCGCAGCGTCGCGTTTAATCCGGAAATATCGGCCAAAGTGGGCACAATAATGATCGAATTATCTGCCACCACAAAACGCGGATCAAAGGGCAAAGTCGTCACCATAATTTTAGGAAAGTGAATAGGCAACGCGCGCAAAACCTGCAAGGCTATTTCACCGCCCGTTCCCCCTCCAATCGCCACAACCCCTTGCGCATCCTCCATGCGTGCCGCATCAACCTGCGCAAGGGCCATTTGTGCCACCTGATCCATTGCATGGCATTTTTCTTTGCCTCCAAGAATGACACCCCCCGTATTCAAGGAAATATCAAGGATCTGGGCCTGCATCCCACACTCAGCCAACCGTGCAACGAAAAAATCAACTTCTTCAGATTTTGTTGCAACAGTCGCAAGGACAATGACTTTGGACATGGTCTACCCTTTTACAGCACCGGCCGTCATGCCTGTGATAATTTGGCGGCTGGCAAAGAGGGTGAAAATAATGGGTGGAATGGCCAGCAGCATGCCCGTTGCCATGACAACACCCCATTCTACATTGAATTCAGACATGTTATTCACAATCAAGATCGGCACCGTTTGTGTATCACGATCAGATAAAGCAGAAGCCAAGAGATATTCGTTCCACGCAATGCGGAAAGTAAAAATGGCAGCGGCCGCGAGGCCTGGTTTTATTAAAGGTAAAACCACCATAAAAAAGACTTGAAACGGCCCAGCCCCATCGACGCGCGCCGCCTCTTCCAAAGATTTGGGCACTTGAACAATGAAACTCTGTAAAATCCAAATCACAAACGGCAAGTTCATCGCAACATAGATCAAGATGATGCCAGAGTGCGTCCCCGCCAAACAGACATCGCCTCGGCCACCAAAGGTCTCGCGGATGTAACCGCCAATCAAGCCATCACGATCTAAGCAAAATTCATTATTCCATAAGCCAAAAACAGGCACTAAAAGAACGGCGGGTGGCACCATGCGAACAAGAAGGGTTGTTAATGATGCCGTATCGCGGCCAAAAAACCGAAAGCGCACCAATGCATAGGCCGCCATACATCCGATCACCAAGGTGAGCACCGTTGAAATGAGCGCAATGATCAAAGAATTGGTGAAGGCGCCACCAAACTTAAGTTGGCAAAACCGCAGATGCTCAGGTTCGTACCATAACACATCACATAGAGCAGTTTCATAATTCTGAATGGTCGGCATAAACAAAAGCCCGCCAGTCCCGCCAATAATATCAACGTCCAACTTAAAGCTGTTGATAAACATCAAGGCAATCGGACCAACCGACATAAAGATCAATGCCACCAATAAAGCATAGAATGCAGGATTTTGTTTTTCGTAAACCTTATCAGCCATTTTATTCGTCCTCTTGGATCGCGGCCGCTATTTTAACAGCGCGGCGTTCTTGCCAACGGGTGAAGCCAAACATGCAAACTGTGAAAAACATCAACATGAGCAGCAAGTAGTTTGACATTGCCGCTGCAACGCCCAATTCGCGGAATTCGGAGGCGGTGCGCGAAATACGCATGGCCAAAATTTCAGTCGTTTGGCCCGGCCCACCATCCGTCATAACCAAAATCACTTCGAGAACTTTGAAAGCGTCAATCAACCGAAGTAAGGCCGTAACGATTAAGATGGGCAGCATCATAGGCAATTTAATAAACCAAATTTGCTGCCATCCAGTCGCCCCATCAATGCGCGCAGCCTCCATCGCCGATTGCGGTAAAGATTGCAGCGCAGCCAATGAGAGAATGAAGATAAAGGGAGTCCATTGCCAGATATCAGCAATAATCACAGATAAAAGCGCATTCTGGCCAAGCCAATCTATCTTTTCCAACCCTATACTTTCTAAAGTACGGTTAAATGTGCCCACAGTTGGATGATACATATAGCGCCACATGAGACCAACCACGACAGGGGCGATCATCATCGGCAAAATGAATAATGTGCGCAACACAGACATGCCGCGAATATTGCGATCGAGAAGCAGCGCAAGCCCTACCCCCATGACCATCTCAGCAATAACAACCACAAAGGCGAAAGTCAGCGTCACTGAAAAACTTTTGCGAAAGAACGGATCATAAAATAGATCAACGTAATTTTTGAACCCTACAAACTCGGCTTCAGAAATGCTTTGGCTTGGATTCCAATTCAACAAGGATCCATACATCATATAGCCCAGCGGATAGATCAACGCGATCGCAAGTATGATCGCGGCCGGAGCCATGAACATATAGGGCGTCATGCGGTTCATAAATTGGCGGTTCACGAATGCTATCCTTTAATCAGGTTATTTGAGTGATCGATGCAACAGCCCCAGATTTCAAAAGGGGCTGCCGCTTTTATGAGATCAGCTTACTTCCAAGTGTAGTAGCCCGCTTCTTCCATCGTAACGCGTGTGCGTTTTGCGACACCGTCGAGCGCTTCTTGGATATCCAAATCTTCCGTTAAAACTTGGCTGAGTGTTGTTCCAAGATCTGCATTGATCTTACCCCACACTGGAATAATAGGACGCCAATCAGGATCCGCATATTGCAAGGCTTCCCCGAAGGTGGCCATATGTGGGAAGGCGGCGTTCACATCGGCATCTGCATGTGTCGAGAAGCGAGATGGGTTCCCCCCTGCAAGTGCGACCAATTTATCGCCTTCACGCGATGTTAGCCATTGCATCAAAAGGAAAGCAGCTTCTTTGTGCTCCGCATTTGCTGGGATGCCGATGCCAAAACCACCCGTTTGGCTGGCCCGCTCTGTGCCCATTGGATGCATCGCCCAACCAACTTTTCCAACAACTTGGCTACGCTCAGGATCATCAATCTGCCCTGCAACAACTGTTGTATCGAGATACATTGCTGTATCGCCATTCAAGAAAGCGCCCAACGCTTCACCAAAGCCAAAGGTTGTTGCCCCTTCTGGACCACAATCGACAATGTCTTTTAGAGCCTGAGCCGCCGCGACACCTTCAGCACTGTTCATTATAGGCTGCCAATTATCATCAAAAATGCCGCCGCCTAATGGGTTGAGGTGTAACAGAAAGGCATGTGCCGCATGGTGGCCAGATGCCGCACGAGAAGCAAGTCCTCCCATTCCAGGCTCAAGAGTTGGAATTAAACATGCCAATTCCAACATTTCAGCATAGGTGCTTGGCACTTCTAAACCATGCTTTTCAAAAATATCCTTACGGTATCCCAAAACAGATGTCTCAGAACCATAAGGCAAACCAAACAAAGATCCTGTTGGACCAGATAGATAACCCCGATCACCACCGGCAAAACCAATATTATAAACATAACCATCGATCAGATCAGAGGCATCATAGCTCGGATCGGCGAGGGTTGGGTTCATGAAATATTTGGCTAAGTTTTCGAGCTGATCGGCATAGACATAATCCGCCTTAGAAAAGACGACATATGCAATCAAATCATATTCGCCCTCATCTTGTGACAATTCCAACGTCTGACGTTCACGCATCGCAAGATATGGCAATTGATCCACTTCAACTTCGATACCTGTTTGTGCCGTAAATTCAGGCAAAATTTGCATAACCGCATCATAATGCGGATGTGCTGGAAAATTGACAATCAGTGTCGTGCCTTCATACTCTGCATATGGGTTTGCGAGCACTGCGCTGGACATCAGAGCTAGGGCCGCTGTTGCTGTCTTAAACATCTTCATTTTTTCTCCTCCCAAGAGATTACAAACGTCTAAGCGCCTCTCCGCTCTGACGATCAAATAGGTGCACCCGATTCAGGTTTACCTCGAACCTTAGGGTTTCCCCCAAAGCCATCGGAGTCTCCGAATTCACCTCAACGGTGACCCGATTTGACCCGCAACTACACATGAGCACCGATTGGGCGCCTATATATTCTGAAACCATAACATCCAGCGTCAATGATTGATCCTCAGGCGTATCCGCCGCGAAATTCAAATCAGATGGGCGAATGCCCAAAGTCACCGCCTTATTAGAATGCGTGGCCGCTATCTGTGCTTTCTCTCCCGCAAGCCGCAGCGCGAACCCCTCACCCACAACAAATGCCGCCCCATCACGGTGCTCAATTTCACCATCCAGAAAATTCATAGGTGGCATCCCAAGAAAGCCCGCAACGAATTTATTAGCTGGTCGTTTGAACAATTCTTCTGGCGTGCCTTGCTGCTGAATATATCCTCCATTCATCACCACAATACGATCCGCCAAAGTCATAGCTTCAACTTGATCGTGGGTCACATATATCATATTTTTTTGAACGCGTTGGCTCATAATTGCAAGCTCTGCGCGCATCTGGCCACGTAATTTCGCATCTAAGTTGGACAAAGGCTCATCGAATAGAAAAATGTCACTATCTTTTGCAAGCGCGCGCGCCATTGCAACACGTTGGCGTTGCCCCCCAGAAAGCGCTCCCGGTTTGCGGTGTAAAAAGGAGGTCAAACCGACAAGATCTGCCACCTCTTTAACCTTCTTATCAATGTCAGACTTAGCGACCTTTTGAAGGCGCAATGCGAATGAGATATTTTGGGCAACGTTCATATGAGGATAAAGTGCATAATCTTGGAAAACCATCGCCAACCCGCGGTCTTTCGGCTCCAGATGACTGATCCGCTTCCCATCGACATATATATCGCCGTCAGACACGCTCTCTAATCCCGCGATCATCCGCAAGGTTGTCGACTTGCCGCAACCAGAAGGCCCAACGAGAACTGTAAATTCGTTATCTGCCATCGTTAGATCAATGCCGTGCAGCACCTGAACATCACCATAGCGCTTAATCAGACCTTTTAGTTCAATTTTTGGCATCGAATCTCTCTCCCTGTCTTAATTGATCATTTTGCATACAAAGTGAAAAGTAAATATACAAAATTGATTATTTACCTTTTTGATGATATATTCTTGCCAACATTAGGAGATAATAATGCGCGAACCAGCAAAAATTTCAGTCACCAAACGAATTGAAGCCGCTCTTATGGAAGAAATAGCCGCCGGCGAGCTCGAGCCCGGGGTGCGTCTTGATGAAGCTGGGCTGGCGGCGCGCTTTGAAGCGTCCCGAACACCTGTGCGAGAAGCACTCACTCGCCTGACGGCACAAGGCATCCTTGTCGAAGGAGCGCGGCGCGGCGTTTTTGTCGCGCAATATGATCGAGAGGAACTGGCACAAATTTTTGAAGCTATGCATGAAATCGAAGCAGCCTGTGCTCGCATTGCCTCGCAACGGCTTACCCTACTATCTCGCACAGATATTGAGACAGCCCAAGCGAATTGCATTGCCGCCGCAAAAGCGGGCGATCGCACAGCATACCTCCGCGCCAACGAAGCCTTCCATATGGCCATCTACAAATCAACAGGCAACCCCTATATGGCTGAAATTGCATCGGAGTTTCGTCGCAGAACCGGCCCCTTCCGTTCCAAAAAATTCCAAACGAAAGAGGATCTCATCGCATCCGCTCAAAGCCACCAAGAGTTAATCAACGACATCTTTAGCGAAGATTCGGCCGCCGCATCCAAAGGTATGCGCAGCCACATGACAGAGAGCTTTTTACAAGCACTAAGGGCAAATTAATTGCCTCGTTATTGAATTTATCCTTGCAATTGCATTCAGTTTCTTATTTTTGTATACAAAATAGAATGATTGCAAGGAGACATAGTCATGGGCGTTACCGAAACAAAGATTTACCCAATCAATACAGGTTGGCTCGAGGCTGATTTGGGCACCTATATCTTTTGGAAGGGACCTGCGGGAAAGAAATACTGGAATCCGGTCTATTGCCACTATGTCGACACAGGCACCCATAAAATTCTAATTGATACAGGCCTGCCAGACGAAGAGCGCGCGACGAAATACCATCATAAATGCGAAAAGCGCGGCTGCCTTCAAGTGCATGAGCATCTCGAACAAAAGCTTGGCGTACACCCTGATGAAATCGATGCGATTGTGTTCACACACTTGCATTGGGATCACGTGCAGAACATGAAAGAGTTCAAAAACGCCCGCTATATTGCGCCTAAAGCCGAAATCGAAATGGCCTATAATCCTTTGCCACTCTATTATCGGACCTACGAAGCGAACATCGGCGTCGAGCAAGCCTATGCAGGATGCGTCTTTGAAGCCATTGAAGATGAATGCGAAGTTCTTCCAGGCATCACAATGTTCCACACACCCGGCCATTCAGTTGGACATATGTGCGTGAGTGTGGCCACCGCCATGGGGGATATTGTCATCGCAGGCGATGCTATTTTCGTTGAGCGCAATCTCGATCCAAACCCTTCAGAGCAATGGCGCTATTGGGTTCCCGCGCGTTTTGTAAATTCTTATGAAGGTTGGAAATCTGTTGAAGAGATCGACAAGCGTGCAGATTATGTCCTGCCTTGTCACGATGAAGCGGCGAACGCACGCTCAGATGTTTTCCCATATGAAGGCATGCCCCTGCGCAAACGCCGCCAGCCAATTCCCGGCTATAAGTTCTACTTTGGAGATATGCCCGCAGGGATGGCCGATAAAGCAGCCCCAAAACTGAGCCAAGCAGATGCGGATGCATTTATCGCAAGCTTAGTCGATCCAAAAGATATGGCAGAATACTAGAGCCGTGACCAAAGTTCTAACATCACTCAAAGACATTGCGCCTCTCTACGATGCCCTTGTCTTTGATCAGTGGGGTGTTTTGCACAATGGAACATCCCCCTATGCTAGCGCCGTGGCCGCAATCAGCGCGCTCGGCGATGGCCCCTATAAACTCGGCGTCTTATCCAATTCTGGAAAACGCGCCGCTCCCAATGCAACACGCATCGCGCAAATGGGATTTGACATTTCGCTGTTTGATTACGTCATGACCAGCGGTGAAGCGCTTTGGCAAGATCTTCGGCAAGGCGTCATTGCACAACGCCGCTTTTTCCCGATTGAACGTCATAAAGGCGACGCGCTAATTTGGGCCGATGGCCTCGACATCCAAATCACCGATGATCCCGAAGAAGCGCAAGCCGTTTTACTTATGGGCCTGCCCGATGGCGCACAAATGTCAGATTATGCACATCAACTCCAAACATGGATACAACGCAAACTGCCCGTCTATTGCTCCAATCCAGATCGCCGCAGCCCACGGGCACAAGGCGATGTCATCTCACCAGGCGCCTTGGCTTATGCATACCGCGACATCGGCGGCGAAGTTTCCTTCTATGGCAAACCACATCTGCCAATTTTCCGTTCCATTGAGGCCGCCATGGGCAAGGGGCGGTTCCTCATGGTGGGGGATAGTTTGGAACATGACATCGCGGGCGCACAAAAGGCGGGTTGGGATAGCGTTCTGATCGAGGGCGGTCTGTACCGTGATGCTTTTGCCGCAGACCCAAGTGATGCAACGCTTCACCGACTGCTCACAAAAAACGCCTGCCAACAGCCTACATACCGCATGAAAGAAATCCGATGAATACGCATTCCAATCTCCTCTCTCCTGAATTTCGCGCGCTCTCAGCTCGGCTAGGGCAAGATCCTTTACAAGTCCAAGGGCCAGGGGGGAACACATCCATTAAATCAGAGAATGTCATGTGGATTAAAGCCTCAGGCACAGAGCTTGCGAACGCGCAGACCACCGATATTTTTGTGGCCGTTGATCGGGCAGCAGCCGTTGCAGAAGCGCGAGAGCTCGCAGGCGATGGAAGTTGCAAAACCACTGGTTTAGACCCTAATATCACCCTCCGCCCCTCGATAGAAACAACATTCCACGCGGCACTGGAGTGGCCCGTTGTTGCCCACACTCATTCGATTGCCACTTTGGTGCATGCAATCAGTCCAGAAGGCCGCACCGCTTTAGCCGATAAATTGGATGGATTGCCATTTGTTGTCGTGCCTTACGCCAAACCAGGTTTGCCACTCACCCGCGAAATCCTGAATCGCGTGACGCCTCAAACCCAAGTTATTATCTTGCAAAACCACGGCCTGATATGTTGTGGGAGCAGCGTTCAAGCCGTAGACACCTTAATACGTGACGTTGAAGCCCGCTTAGAAATGCCAACCCAAGATGCAGCCTTTTCATCCCCCCCATCCCCTGCCGCAGACGGATTTTCATGGTCTGAGCACAGCTGGTTGGGGCAAAATGCGCGCGCCGCAGACTTGGCACTCAGTGGAACATATTACCCCGACCATGTCGTCTTCCTTGGCCCTGCGCTCGCAACCCGCGATTCAGCGGCCACTCCTCCGGCAATATTGAAACGCGGCGAAGGCGTATTGCTCCGAGATGGGGCGAGCATATCCCAAAAAGCAATGCTCAAATGCCTATCAGATATCCTCCTGCGCCTCCCCGAAGACTGGAGCGTTGAGCCCATTGGAGCGGAGGCGGAGGCGGAACTGCTCAACTGGGACGCCGAAAAATACAGACAAGCTTTGGCTGAGCGCAGCTAATGCTTACACTCGGTATAGATATTGGAACATCTGGTGTTCGAACGGCCGTATTAGAAGGTGACACAGTCCTTTCTGATGCCAAAGCCGATCACCCCCCTTCGACGGGCAATATAATCGATGCGAATGCATGGTGGCACGCGGTCCGAACCTGCCTGCACTCCCAAATGGATGCCCTGAATGCATTGCAGGTTAACCCCGCCCGCATTGGCGCAATCGCGGTCGATGGCACGTCTGGATCAATGGTTCTGACAGATGCCAATCTCATCCCCGTGAGCCCAGCCTTGATGTATAATTCCAAAGGGTTTCACGCAGAGGCCGCACGCATCGCCAAGTTGACAAATGAAACCCATATCACCAGCGGCTCAAACTCAGCCCTCGCTCGTGCAATGCGACTTATGACCATGACCACGAGCAAGCCGTGTCATCTCTTGCATCAGGCAGATTTTATAGCCGCAAAGTTGATGGGTTTTGGTGGCCATTCAGATTTCAACAACGCGCTAAAATTAGGATTTGATCCCGAAACAGGACACTGGCCAAGCTGGATTTCTACCGTGATCGATCCAGATCTTTTACCCAAAATTCATATGCCTGGCAAAGCAATATCTACCATTTACAAAAAAAGCGCTGAGACATTTGGCTTATCCAAAGCAACGATCATTCACGCTGGAACCACCGACAGCATTGCCGCCTTTCTTGCCAGCGCGCCCTGCATCGAAGGCAATGCGGTTACATCTTTAGGATCGACACTCGCGGTCAAATTACTGTCCAAAAAGCGCATTGATGCGCCTGAAATTGGCCTTTATTCGCACCGCCTTGGAGATCTTTGGCTCGTTGGCGGCGCTTCAAATACCGGTGGCGCTGTGCTGAAATCTTTTTTCACACCAACGCAGTTGCACACTCTGAGCACATTGATCGATCCCGATACAATCTCGCCGTTGAACTATTACCCCTTATTGCAACCTGGTGAAAGATTTCCAATCAACGATCCCGAACTTGCGCCAATTCTTGAGCCACGACCCGAGAGTGATGTGGAATTTTTGCATGGTCTTCTTGAAAGCATCGCGCGGATAGAAGCGCAATGTTACACAGAAATCGCGACAAGAGGCGGGCCGGCTCCGCGAGAAATTTATACTGCAGGGGGCGGCAGTCACAATGCCGTTTGGTCTCAAATCAGATCACGTCACCTGAAGGTGAGCTTATCGGAAGCCGCGCAAAGTGAAGCGGCTGTCGGCGCTGCAAAATTAGCAAGAACTTATATCTGAGCCAGAGGGCCGAAACAGGTTTGTTCTGAATTTATAAAACCCGACATATAAAACCCGACAAGCGAAAAAGGGAGGCATAGTTGCCTCCCTTCAATTTTTTACCAATATGGAATTAATCGTTAAATTGAGAAATTCCATTTTTCTCGCGGATCGCATCACGGATAATCGCTTTTACCAAAGCAACACCCATCAATGCCATCACGAGGCTAAATGGCAACGCGCCAATCACCATCGCTTTTTGGATCGCACCAACACCACCAGCGATAAGTAATCCGCCGACAGTCAAACTCAAGGCAACGCCCCAAAAGATGATATGCGGACGGCTGCTCGGCTTTTCTTCACCAGCTGCATTGATCGTATTCACAATCAAAATCGCACTATCTGCTGTTGTCACAAGGTAAGTTAAAAGCAAAACAACAACAATCGCCGCCATTACCCAAGCAATACCGCTTGAAAGCATGAAGTCGAGCATTGCAAAGAGTTGGTTCTGCTGACCTGCACCAGAGATTGCATCGCCAGCCGTGCCATTGAGCGTCAGATCAATCGCAGTGCCGCCAACCATTGCAAACCAAACGAAGCACATCAATGAAGGGACAATAATTGAGCCTAAAACGTATTCGCGGATGCTACGGCCTGCTGAGATGCGCGCTAGGAAAACACCCACGAATGGTGCAAATGCAATCCACCATGCCCAGTAGAAGACAGACCAGCCACCTTGCCATCCAGCAAGCGCATCGCCTGTTTCTGTTCCATCTGGCTTCCAGACAGTGAAGAGTAATTTTGGTAGTTGAATGAGATACTCAAACAAGCCGCCAAAGAGCGCGCCTAAGCCGAAGAACGTTGAGCCAAAGATCAAGAAGAAGCCTAAGATGATGAAGCTCAAACCCATGTTAAGGTTAGAAAGCCACTTGATCCCTTTGCCGACACCTGAAAGCGCAGAAAGCGTAGAAGCACCCATGATGATCACAAGCGCAACCAAAATACCAGCAATCGATGGTTTGCTGTCAGCGCCAACGAGCCAATCGCCAAACCCTACACGGTGAAGCCCTGAAACGAATTGTTCAACGCCAAACCCAAGCGTTTGCGCCACACCCAAGATTGTCGCCACAACTGCAACAACATCAACAACATGGCCAAGAACCCCGGAGAGGCTCTTGCCAAATAGCGGCGCAAGACCTGAACGGATGGTTAAAGGGAGGCCACGGCGGAATGAGAAATACGCAAGTGAAAGGCCCACAAGCGAATAACAAGCCCAAGCGCTAAAGCCCCAATGCATGTACGACCAAACATAAGCTTGCGTCACGTTATCAGCGCCGCTTGCCGTTGTTTCGCCCATGATTACATTCGGGTTTGTTGCAAAGTGATACATAGGTTCAGCGGTTGCAAATGTAAGCATCCCAACGCCAATCCCCGCACCAAACATCATCGAAAACCATGAAAATCTTGAAAATTCTGGCTTGCGGTCATCCGTGCCAAGTTTAAGTCGGCCGGTGAGGGGTATAATGGCCAAGCCAACACAAACAATAATGAAGCAGGCAGATACATAGATATACCAGCTCGCAAAGCCTTTGAGGATGCCATTGTTGAGTTCTTTAAGGACGGCATCTGCGTTAACGGGCAAGAAGATTGCCCAAACGATAAGGACCGCAATTAATATTTTTGATGTTATCGCAACATACTTATTAAAGCCTTCATAAAAACCGTCATCAGAGGTTTTTATAGGCAAATCAGTTAAAGGTGGTTTGTTAGACATACGTCCTCCCATAAAATTATGGCAAAACATTGGAAATGTGATCATTCCCTTTAAATGATTTGCCTTTGTGCAGATTTCTTCTGCTTATATTATCGCCGTTGCATTAGAATTCCGCAGGAAAATGATAAAAGTTAGCTCGGCAAATATTCATCGCTCCAACTCTCGCAAAGATCTCCAGACTTTAACATAATCTCGATCGCTTGCTGCGAGTATCCAAGATTATTCAATATGCTACGAGTCGATGTACCAAATTTTTCTGGTGTGGACAAAGCAAAAATTTTACTTCTCTTTGTTCGCACCGCATATGGATCAAGTTGCGTAATTTCATGCCCACTCGGATGATCCGGATATGTAGAGAATGAATAGCTCCCATTTTCAGTCCCAGGTGTGCCATCTGCGATGCGAGAATTTTCAGCGCGCAGCGCATCAATGTTTTCACAAACAGCGCCCCCAATGTCAGCCGCCTTTAAGCGTTCAACCCATTCATGTGCAGGCTGCGTTTGAAATGCTGTCGCCAAATATGCTGCGCGTTGCCCAATCTCTAAATTTGGCAACTCTTCCAGCCCCTCCACCTTTTCAAAGCGCGGCAAGTCCGATTCATACGCGCTTAACAGAATATAATTCCCTGTCGCAGTCGAATAAAAACGGCTTAAATCATCATATCCAATGACATCTGGCCCAGATGGTTCATCAAAGAGCCCTCGCCCTTTATAATCATAAGCAAATGGAATTTGTAGCAGACCACTATTAGAGGAAAGAGACGTACGCCCCCGGCCAATGCGCCCAAAGCGATATTTTTGATAAAGCGCCGCCGCCACACTCAAAGCGCCGCCAAACCCGCACATCACATCAATTGTGCCAACATGCGCATGTTCTTCAGGGCGATCCATCGCACCACCGAAACGAAGCATAATCCCCGTTGCCGCTTGCACAAGATCATCATACCCGATGTAATCCGTGCGCACGCCACGCTTGACGCCAGAGAAACAATCTAACTTGCAAAATATAGCGCTTGGATTGAGTTTTCGAAGGTTGTCACGATCAAGCCCCATTTTCTTAATCTGGCTATCAGGGGCATTCCATACAATCACATCAACACTTTTCACCAAATCTTCAAACACTTGTCGGCCGTGATGAGATTTCATATCGGCCAGAATAGATTTCTTACCGCGCATTTGTGAAAGGCCATAAATCACCGTATTCCAGCTATCATATAAAGGCTCAGAAGGGTCCAATTTGATGACTTCCGCACCAAATCGCGCTAAGTAGCTTACAGAATGAGGCCCCGCAATCACATTGCATAAATCCAGAACGCGCACACCTGAAAGCCAGCCTTCATTGGTGTTTTCAACCACCTCAGGCAAAACAGTCTTCTCAGCTTTCAGCGTTTTAAGCGCTTCCTCAAACCCAACCCAACGACGCGGTTTTGGCTCCAAAGCCTCCTCACCGCTTTCTTCCATCCAAACAACAGGGCCAGGTTGCGTGATGGTGCCATATTCTTCGTCGTTGATATCAATCATCAATCCAGAAGCTTCTGCATACTCATCATTGACCCACTCTTGAAGCCAACGCTGTGGAGCACCAGGCACACCCGCGCGCCCAAACATCTTCTTCCACTCATGTGAGGTACGCGTGCTGAACACCTCTTTCATGCGCGCTGATAATTTGTCGGCCCAAAATTTTGGCATCGGATACACACCTAATGATGTATCACTCTCCCAGTCTTTATAGGATTTATAAGTGTCGTCTTCTGACGTCAGCCCCTCTTCGATCATTTCATCATAAAGATCTAAAACTTCCAAACATCTTTTGGCGTGATATTTATGGCTTGGGCAGACCACATAAAACATGCGCCCATCTTTGCACATGTAACTGCGGAAAAACGGATCCAGAAGTTCTTGCAGATCTTCATAGCTCACATTCATGGGTAAGCCTTCGACACGACGGCGCTCAATTTCGACTTCCCGCTGTGTCAAATATCGCTGTGGCATATTGTCCACTTTAATCGAATTATAGCACAGCCCTTCCATAACGGCCGCCGCTAGAGGCACTTCGATTTGATCCCCCTGCCCTGTAACTTGGCGCGATTGAAGCGCCAAAACTGTTGCAGAAGCTGCAATTTGTGAGGCGTAGGCCGAAGATATGGGAAGTGGAGAAAACGACGGGTTTAACCCCATCAATACCCGATTGAGCCCCATATCTGTAAAGACCCCCGAACTCGCCGCAACGATGCTTTCAAAGGCCCGTAATTCGCGGCGCTCTTCGTCATTCGACGCAAATCCAGGAATTGAAAGTGTTATCAGCTCTGGACGGTCTTGGCACATTTTCGCAAAATCAATGCCGAGTTTTTGTAGTTTTCCAGGGCGGAAATTTTCAATGATAATATCAGCCTCATGACAAAGCTCTAAAGCTTGGGCGAGGCCTTCGGGAGATTTCAGATCGAGATTGACGATCAACTTGTTGCGGTTCAGTGCGGCATTTGCGGGACTATCCCACATCGCGCCCTCTGGAGGATCAATCTTAACGATCGTCGCCCCCAAATCACCCAACAGCATTCCCACCGCGGGGCCTGCGATATATTGTCCAAAATCAACGACTTTCACTCCAGTGAGTGGCCTTTGAGAAAATGAATTATGCATATGTCCTCCCATAGACGTGCAATATTTTTATGCTTGCGCCAAAATCCATTTGGCGGCTTTTTCTGCAATCATTAAGGTTGGAGAATTTGTATTACCAGAGGTAATTGTTGGCATCACAGAGGCATCCACGACACGAAGATTAGCGACACCTTTCATTCGCAAATATGGGTCTAAAACAGCCGTTTCATCGCTTTCTTTCCCCATTTTAACCGTCCCAACCGGATGGAAGATTGTGTTTGCAATATCTCCCGCCAGTTTGGCCAATTCTTCATCGCTTTGATATTCAAGCCCGGGCTTGAATTCTTCTGGTTGATATTTTTCCATCGCCGGCATGCCCATAATTTCACGTACCTGCCGCAAACTTTGCGCGGCGACAAGGCGATCATCTGCCGTATCGAGATAATTAGGTGTGATTTCAGGCGCATCTTTATAGTTTGAAGACGCAATGCGAACGTTACCACGACTTGTCGGATTAAGATTACATACAGAAACGGTCATCGCTGGAAATTCATGCAACCCCTCTCCAAAAGCTTCAAGACTTAAAGGTTGCACATGATATTCAAGATTTGCGTGTGATCTGCTTGGATCAGAGCGCGTAAACGCGCCTAATTGGCTTGGCGCCATGGACATAGGGCCAGAGCGTTTTAAGACATATTCAAGCCCGATCTTCATCTTCCCTATCATTGAATTGGCGAGCGTATTTAAAGTCCGTGTTCCTTTAACCTTATAAACAGCGCGAATTTGCAAATGATCTTGCAAATTTTCACCAACATATGGCGCATCTAATTTGACTTCGATCCCATGTTTTTCCAGCAAATCTTTCGGGCCCAAGCCTGAAAGCTGCAAGATTTGCGGTGAGTTGATCGCGCCAGCACTTAAGATTGTTTCTTTTTGGGCGCGCAGACTGCGCTCAACACCATTGTGATTGATCACCACACCAACACAGCCTAATTGCCCCGGCGTTTTTTCTTCAATGATCAGCTTTTTGGCTTGAGCTTGCGTCCAAACCGTCAAATTCTCACGCTTTTTCGCAGGACGCAAAAAGGCTTTCGATGTATTCCAGCGCCACCCTGAGCGTTGGTTTACATCAAAATAACCGACCCCAGCATTATCGCCGCTATTAAAATCATCGGTTTTATCTATGCCAGTCTCTTCAGCCGCATCCGCAAAACTATCTAAGACATCCCATTGCAATCTCTGCTTTTCAACACGCCACTCACCACCATGGCCATGTGTATCGGAGAAATGCTCATTATCGCCCGTTTTAGGGTTGTTCCCATGATCTAATTTATGATGATCTTCATGGGCTTTAAAATCTTCTAGGGAGTTTTCCCACTTCCAAGATTCTTCGCCCGTGAGCGTCGCCCAATGATCATAATCGCGCGACTGCCCGCGCATATAAATCATGCCGTTAATCGAAGAACACCCGCCCAATGTTTTCCCACGTGGATACCGCAAGGTGCGGCCATTTAGGCCTTTGTCGGGCTGTGTATTATACATCCAATCCGCCCGCGGATTACCAATGCAATACAGATATCCAACCGGAATATGGATCCAAGGATAGGTATCTGGCTTACCTGCTTCTAGAAGTAGGACCTTATTTTTAGGGTCAGCGCTTAGTCTATTGGCAAGCAAACACCCTGCTGATCCTGCTCCTATAATGATATAGTCAAATTGATCCATATTTGAGTTTGAGCGATTCATTCCGACTTCCCTTAAAAATTCTTTGAAGAGGGGTGATGCTTAAAATCATACAAAATATGAGATCACGCTTCCTCCTCAAACGTAATTCTAAAAAGCCTAATGAAAATATTAACGGAAGCCTAATGACAAATATGAGTAATTCATATTAGAGTTCTTTATATGACTCGTTTCTCAAATATAAATGGCCTATTGGCTTTCGTTACCGTGGTAAAAGAAGGCAATGTCTGCGCTGCAGCCGATGTGCTTAATTTAACGCAGCCTGCCGTTAGTCACCAATTGAAGCGTTTGAGCGAAGATATAAATGTCTCTTTATTCACGCGCGCCTCTCATGGGCTGCGCCTAACGCCAGAAGGCGAGCAATTGTATAAAAAGGCAGAAAGCGCTGTCAACGCCGTTGCAGAATTCCACCAAGCGGCCCAAAAACAATCATCCCTCATCACGGGCAAACTCATTATTGGCACCATTGTTGATCCCGCCTTTATCCGTCTTGGGGATCTGCTGAGCCAACTGCAAAATGAATATCCTCAAATCGAAACGCAGCTCATACATGGTGTCAGTGGTGAAACCTTGCAGCGCTTAAACAAAGGCCAAATCAATGCGGGCTTCTATTTGAGCGCCGCTGAGGGAAGTGATCCTCTGATCACCTCAAATTCTGAACCACTTTTTATCGATCAATTAGCCGAGTTTAATTATACAGTGATCGCTCCTAGTGGCTGGGATGCAAAAATCAACGCCGCGAATTGGCCCGATTTGGCGAAACTACCATGGATTGGAACGCCCGAACTATCAGTCCACAACCGCCTCCTCCAACCCATTTTTGAAAAACATAATTGCGCCCCAAATATCGTTGCGCAAGTCGATCAGGAAGCATCTATGCTGGAGATGGTGCGCGCAGGCGTTGGCCTATGCCTATGTAGAGAATCTATCGCGCTAGAACATCATCATACATGGGGTTTATCCGTATGCCGCGATATTCAAATCCCCGCACGCCTAAATTTTCTTGCCCCTCAAAAAGAGCTAAACACACCCCTCCACCAAGCCTTCATTAAAACCCTTCAAAACATTTGGTCCCTTAACGACACCAAAATGCTCTAAATTTCACGACATTCTCAGGCGTAAAGTGATGATGGATATTCAAACCAAATGCTCGCAGCCCAAATTTGGGCCCTGTTGTAAAAAAATGAGACCGCAAAGATTTGGCATCCTTTGCCTTATTTACGCGGCTTTTAGATGGTTTGCGAGCATGTTCATCATGTCAGCAATAACATCATTTCCGAATCCAAAAGCACGTTCGATGATCCGAATTTCACCATGAATATCGTCCGTGAAATTAAAAGAACGGGCCTGTTGTTGCGCAACGCTCGCATGACTTCAAAACCTTTGATTGTGGCGTAGGCGGTTTTCATCGACTTGAACCCTAACGTTGGTTTGATCAACCGCTTTAACTTACCATGACCAGCTTCAACAACATTGTTCAAATATTTGGTCTGTCTATGTTCGGTTTCTTCTGGACATTTCCCCTCATTCTTCAATTCACGGATCGCTAGGGTATAGCAGCCAGCCTTATCGGTGTTGGTCGCATAAGGTTTTTCCCAATCCTTTAAGGGGCGCAATGCCTTTGCTAAAAAGCGTTTGGCAGCCTTAGCCTTCCGCGTCCGCGACTGATAGAAATCAATAGTGTCGCCAGTTTTGGTTACTGCGCGATACAAGTAAGTCCATTCACCCTTGACCTTAATATACGTCTCATCAACCCGCCAAGATCCGGCAAAACTGCGGGGCCTGTAATGCCAACGAAGCCGCTTTTCCATTTCAGGCGCATAGCGCTGAACCCACCGGTAAATCGTCGAATGATCTACATCAATGCCACGTTCTTTGAGCATTTCCTCGAGATCTCGATAGCTTATTCCGTAGCGGCAATACCAACGCACCGCCCAAAGGATGATCTCACCTCGATAATGACGCCATTTGAAATCAACACTCATTGAAAATCTCCTCAACCTGCGTCAAAATCAAACAACCATGAGTTTTTTGCAACAGGGCCATTTCACACACTGGAAGTACTTTTCGGGATTTCACACACC
>CALLMA010000063.1 GCA_938008015.1 uncultured Celeribacter sp. | reverse complement strand
TTCATCTTGCGCACCAGATCGCTGATCGCCAGTTTCGGCGGAACCGAGAGGAACATGTGCACGTGATTGGTTGAAAGGACACCTTTAAGTATTTCGGGCGCCATTCTCCGCACAAACTTGACGGCAAATATCACGCACGCGACGCGCAACTGACCGTGCAACACCTTAAATCGGTATTTCGACGACCAAACGAGGGGATAACGATGATAGTAAACGCAATGCTTGCCGCTTGAATATTGCATAATTTTAGGGAGGATAAACTCATAACATGCTTCGCATACGCTAAAGCAATTCCGACTAAAAGTCGGAGGATTTAGACCTAATTGTGGATACTAAACTCGCAGCATAAGTGCGTCCGCTGAACACCCTTCTCTCAAACTCAGGAAAAATTTGCGACAGAACCAAAAGAAAAAACTTGAAACGATTATCGACAACTTGGCAATACGCTGTAGACACTTCATCCCTAAAGCTTAGGGAAATATATATCCTTCTCTGAGGGGGTAAAAATCTCTGCGCCCGTCGCTGTTACGCCGATGGAATGTTCGAATTGAGCTGTGAGCTTTTTGTCAACGGTGATCGCCGTCCATTCATCTTTCAGCACTTTCGTGTCTGCTTTTCCCAAATTGATCATAGGCTCAATCGTAAAAAACATTCCCTCTTCCAAAACAGGGGCAGGTTGGCTTGCAGCACGCACAGGCACATAATGGAGCACATTTGGAGGCGAATGAAAGACGCGGCCCAAGCCATGACCACAGAAATCTTTGACAACAGACATGCGGTTTTTATGGGCATGCGTTTGGATCGCGCGCGCAATATCATCGAAAGTATTGCCCGGCTTAACTTGCTCAATGCCATACATCAGGCAATCATAGGTGACCGTAATCAAGCGCTGCGCAAATTTTTTCGCAGTTCCCGCAATATACATGCGCGACGTATCACCAAACCAACCATCTTTTATAACGGTCACATCAATATTGAGGATGTCACCTTCTAGCAGCACATCATTCTTGCGCCCCGGAATTTTTGCACCAGGGATGCCGTGGCACACGACATGGTTGACCGAGATGCATGAGGCATGTTGATAGCCTTTATAGCCAATCGTGGCAGACGTCGTACCGAGCTCCGTCACGCGGCGCTCAATAAAGGCATCCAACTCGCCAGTAGTCGCACCGGGGGCAACAAGTTTGCCAACCTCATCCAAAATCTGAGCCGCAATAGCGCCCGCACTGCGCATACCTGCAAAATCAGCATCCTCGTAAATTCTGATACCATCTTTCGTAATACGGCCTTGATGCATCTCTTCCAATGTTCGTCTCCTATAACTTACGAGAAGATATAAGAGATAAAACTTGCCCGCACCAGTAGTTTTAAACCTCGCTGAACAACTACAAAATCAATCTGGAGATAACCGTTAGCTTTCCGCTAAATTCAATGAGGCTTACACGCCTTTATTTGCCCAGTTTCTTTCGCACGTATTGAGCTAAGCGCCCTAGGTGGTGAATGAGGATTTGATGATCAACCTACCTAGCCTCTCATGCCGTAAAAGATCACTTGAAGAGTTTGAACTTTTCCATCCATCAACTCAGGCTCGCGACAAAATATCGACCTTACTCGATTGTGCTATTGCGGTATTTGGTCTGGCTGATATTGATCAACTAGAACCATCCATTCACAACCAGCAAGCGCTTGATATTTAGCATCTCGGCGAGATTAGCACAGGTTTTTATATAAGGCACTTTCGGCAAAGGGACCCACATAGAATTGCGCTTCGTCTAGCCGCGGGTTTCGACACTTTTTTGATAATGGCCGAGGTCGGAAATAAGTGTTTTTCCTGTGCCGACTTCCATTCTATCACAAAACTCAGCCCAAACCGCGCCGTAGGGCAGGTCTTTGATTTCCTCCGTGACAACGAGGCGTGTTGTGTAATCAAGGCTCGTTTCCGCGGCTTTAAGATGCGTCCATGGGGCCAAAAGGGCGCGAAGAAGTGCTTTTTGCATGTTGCGCGTGCCGATCACCCAAGCAGCCGTGCGGCTTATTGTGGCATCAAAGAAGTCGAGGCCGATATGTGTTCGATCCAGCAATTCCGCGCTTATCAGCTCTTGCGCCATTTGCATGATCGAGTCATCAAGCAAGATAACATGATCACTATCCCAACGCATAGGACGGCTGACATGCAAAAGAATTTCATCCACAGATAATGCCACTGAGCTGAGTTTGTCGGCGACGTTTTCCGTTGGGTGGAAATGCCCCATATCGAGGCACAAAAGCGTCTCATTGCGAATGGCATAACCCAAATAAAATTCATGACTTCCCACAGTGCAGGCTTCGACGCCAATGCCAAAAAGCTTACTTTCAACAGCGTCTAACATCTGTGCCTTATTGTGTTTTTGCTCCATCACCGCATTGAGTGATTGCTCCAACCGCTGGCGTGGGGCGAGGCGATCTACTGGGGTGTCTTTATACCCATCTGGAACCCAGATATTATTGACCGTGGGGGAGCCAAGCGCAGCGCCGATTTGTGCAGCTATATCGCGCGACCGCTTGCCGTGCTCGATCCAAAAGTCGCGGATCGCTTGGTCTGGGTGGCTCAATGTGAGGTTGTCGTCGGCTTTTTCGTGGGCAAAGAAAGTTGGATTGAAGTCTAAGCCCAAGCCCTGATCTTTTGCCCAATCAACCCATGGTGCGAAATGGCTAAACTCAATTTCATCTCGATCAGGGTTTTGATCTGTGTCTAGGTAGCACGCATGCAGGTTCAAGCGGTGCTTGCCTGGGATCATGCTATATGCGAATTCCAGATCTGCGCGCAGCTCGTCCGGGGTGCGCGCGCGGCCTGGGTGACTGCCTGTCGCCTGAATGCCGCCGCCGGAGCTGCCAGATTTCTTTTCAAATCCCACGACATCATCACCCTGCCAACAATGCATAGAAATTGGAATTCCTGCGAGCTTTGCAAGGGCTGTTTCCGTATCCACACCCCAATCAGCAAAGGCGGCTTTTGCGCTTTCATAGTTCATAATGTAGCCTCCCTCATACTGCTTATCGCGTGAATGCTTCTTTATTGCCGGCATCGACGTTGATTATATTTCCAGTAGATTTTGCCGATAGATCGGAGGCGAAGAAATAGGCCGCCTCTGCAATATCCTCGGGAAGCACGGATCGTTTGAGCATGGAGCGCTCGCGATACATTTTTTCGAGCCCGTCTTTATCCGTACCATATGTTCCTGCTCGTTGATCGAGCCATTCACCTTGCCAGATTTTGCTGCCTTTGAGAACAGCGTCTGGATTTACAACATTGACACGCACACGCAAAGGGGCGCCTTCGAGCGCGAGGCAGCGTGCCAAGTGAATTTCGGATGCTTTTGCGGTACAATAAGCGGATGCGTTTGGTGATGCTGCGAGCCCGTTCTTTGATGCCACAAAGACGATCGATCCGCCCATGTCTTGCACTTTAAACAGTTTAAATGCTTCGCGGCTGACAAGGAAATATCCCGTTGATAAAATCGCCATATTCTTATTCCATAGATCAAGGGAGGTCTCCTCAATCGGAGCGGAACTGGCGATGCCTGCATTGCTCACCAAAATATCAACGCCGCCGAATTCTACTGCGATATCATTATAGGCATCTGTCACGGCCTTTTCATTCGTCACATTCATATTCACCGTGCGCACAACATCTGCCGAATATCTTGCGCTGAGGGCTTGAGATGTTGCGGCAAGGGCGGCGTCATCGATATCAGCAAGCAGGACGCAGGCGCCTTCGCGCAAATAGCGCTCTGCTGTTGCCGTCCCAATGCCACCTGCACCACCCGTGACCAAAGCCACTCGGCCCGCCATGGATTTTGGCGCTGGCATGCGCTGCAATTTGGCCTCTTCTAAGAGCCAGTATTCTATATCAAATGCCTCTTGTTCAGGAAGGCCCTGATATTCAGATACCGCATCTGCCCCGCGCATCACGTTGATTGCATTGACATAGAATTCGCCTGAAATGCGGGCTGTGGCTTTATCTTTGGCGAATGTAATCATGCCAACGCCTGGGATCAGATAAACAACTGCGTTGGGGTCGCGAATGGCGGGGCTATCGTCTTTTTTGCAGCGGTCATAATAGGCTTGGTAGCCGTTTCTATATGTCGCAATTGCACTCTCAAGCCCTTCAATCGTGGCGTCGATATTAGGCTTGGCTGGGTTGAAATCGACCACGAGTGGGCAAATTTTTGTGCGTAGGAAATGGTCGGGGCACGATGTTCCCAAAGCCGCGAGGCGCTCCATATCTTTCGCATTCACAAATTCTAGCACGGCGTCACTATCGGTGAAATGGCCAACCATATGCTGTTGCGCGGACACAAATCCGCGAATGGCGGGCATCAATCTTGCGGCTGTGGCGCGGCGATCTTTCGCAGGCAGGCTTTCATGAATTGCACCGCCGAATGCGGCTTTTCCCGCGGTTTCGGCTTCAAACCAATCCATCGCCTTTTGAATGATTTCAAGCGTCAATTCGTAGCAGTCTTTTGCGTCATCCGCCCATGTAAATAGGCCATGACTTTCAAGCACGACACCTTTTGCATCAGGGTTCTTTTCGCAAAAATCTGACAGCCATAACCCCAATTCATAGCCGGGCTTTTTCCACGGCAACCATCCTATGCTGTCTCCAAAAATCTGCTTTGTTAGAGCCTTACTATCTTTGGCGGCTGCAATGGCGATGATTGCATCGGGATGCATGTGATCAACATGTTTTTGCGGCACATAGGCATGCAAGGGGGTGTCGATAGAAGCGGCGCGCGGGTTTAGGTTGAACGTGCAATGGGGCAAGTAGCCGACCATCTCATCTTCAAATTCAACACCACGGTAAATGGCGCGCAGGGCATTGAGTTTATCCATATAGAGGGTGGAAAACCCGTCCATCTTAATGGAGCCAACATCACCGCCTGAGCCTTTAACCCATAAGACCTCCACCATATCACCAGACAAGGGATCTTTTTGCATCACCTTGGCTGATGTATTGCCTCCGCCGTAATTTGTGATTCGCTTGTCTGAACCTAAGAGGTTGGAGCGATACAGAAGCTTTTCAGGCTCGCTCATCTTTTCGGCTACGGCCGCATCCCATTTGTTTTCAAGGCGTTGGTTTGATTTCAAAATGGTCATGATATGTCTCCGTAGACGGCAGGTTGAGTTGAAGGTGTTGATATCAGGCTGGCCGCGGATCGGCATAAAGTCAATCATTTTCGATCATAAAAATATAATATATGCAAAATAATGATTGAAGATGAATAAATATGATTGACAAAGCAGCGCATCTCGATCCAAGCTGACTGAATGAAAGGATCACCAATGCACGAGAAAGACCGCCACCGCGTCATCCTCTCCGCCGTTCAAGATCGCTCATTGATTACAGTGACTGATCTGTGTTCACTCACCGGCGCGTCCGAGGCAACTGTTCGCCGTGACATCAATACCCTAGATACACAAAAGCGCCTGCGTCGTGTCCGTGGTGGTGCTGAGGCGATCACGTCTCAGCCCTTTGTTGGATTGGCGGGCCGTCCTTTCTCTGTGAATGAAACAATGAATATCGCCGCAAAGCAGGCGATTGCGGCAGCGGCTGTTGAGATGTGTGATGATGGTGAGCCTATCATTATCAATGGGGGCACGACGACTTTTCAAATGGTCCATCCCCTCGCATCACGCCGCTTGCAAGTTTTTACAAACTCATTCCCAATTGCCGAACATTTACTAAAGAACAGCCAGAATACTGTGATGTTATCGGGCGGCATTATTTACCGCGAACAAAATATTATCTTGTCGCCATTCGACAATGACGTCACGCGCAATTTCTATGCAAAACGCATGTTTATGGGGGCGCAAGGCATTGGGCCGTTAGGGTTGATGGAGCAAGATCCGCTTCTCATTCAGGCCGAACAAAAACTCATCGGACAGGCTGATGAGCTGATTGTGATGGTCGATAGTTCCAAATTTGAAAATAGGTCTAGTCTGGTCCTTTGCCCGCTAGAACGCATTGACACACTTATCACGGACGAAGGCATAGATGATCGCACCGCGGCCATGCTCGAGTCGGCTGATGTGTCGCTCATTGTAGTGCCGACAGGCCCCGCATAGAAAGAAAGGTTGGTGCCTTTGCCAGCTTGAACGAAACCACTCCAGGGAGGAAACCATGAGTGCACTTAAGAAACTAACAATATCCTTTGCATTGGCCGGAGCGATGCTCGGCGCGCCCGCATTCGCACAAGATGACGTGCGTATCGCGATTGTCGCCAAAGCGCTTGGCATTGGCTTTTTTGAGGCGGCTGCCAAAGGTGCAGAAGAAGCTGCAGATGAGCTTGGCAATGTTGAAATCATTTACACAGGGCCGACCGATACAACTGCAGAAGGTCAAATCGAAGTGATCAACAGCTTGATCGCACAAAATGTTGATGCCATTGCGATTTCTGCCAATGATACTGATGCTTTAGTTCCAGCGCTCAAGCGCGCTATGCAGCGCGGCATTACTGTTATCAGCTGGGATTCTGGCGTCGCACCTGAGGGCCGTCAGTTGCACCTCAACCCCTCTTCCAACCCGCTGATCGGAAATATGATCATCAAACTCGCAGCAGATCATCTGCCAGATGGCGGCGAAGTTGCGCTTTTATCCGCCACAACAACATCAACCAATCAGAATATCTGGATGGAAGAAATGAATGCGGTCATGGGGAATTACCCTGGTATCGAAGTTGTTGCGACGGTTTATGGCGATGATCTTGCGGATAAATCATACCGAGAAGCAATTGGCCTTATGCAATCCTATCCAGAGCTAGACGCGATTATTGCGCCGACATCTGTAGGGATCGTTGCTGCGGCGCAAGCGGTTGTGGATGCGGGCAAAGTTGGTCAAGTGAACGTAACGGGCCTTGGTTTGCCGTCTGAAATGGCTGGCGCAATTGAATCTGGTGCTTCGAAATCCTTTGCGATTTGGAACCCGATTGATCTTGGTTACTCTGCAACAATGTTGGCCTATGAATTGAGCCAAAACGGCGCGGAAGCTGCTCCAGGGGCGGAAATTCCAATGGGCCGCATGGGCAATCTGAGCTTGGATGAAAAAAGCGAAGGCGCGATGGCTGATCCATTCGTCTATGACGCTAGCAATATTGATGACTTCAAATCAATTTTCTAAGCCTCTCTTTTGCCCCGCCTAGCGCTGATTGCGGCAGGCGGGGCGTCTTTTCTCTATCTAATTTAATATGAGGTTCCGCATGACTAGCCAATCTGCGCTCGCCAACTCGACGGAGACGACGGCTGTTGTTTCCATGGATTTGGTCACGAAGACTTTCCCAGGCGTTAAGGCGCTCGATCAGGTTAAGCTTGATTTATATCCGGGCCAAGTCACAGCTTTGGTTGGTGAAAACGGTGCTGGAAAATCGACAACAGTCAAGATTTTAACGGGTATTTACCGTACAGATGGTGGTTCAATCTGTATCGATGGTGAACCTGTTACATTTCAAAGCCCAAATGATGCAGCTGAGGCAGGGATCACGGCTATTCACCAAGAAACTGTATTATTTGATGAATTATCCGTTGCTGAAAATATTTATACCGGTCATGCGCCGCGCAATCGTTTTGGATTGATCGATAAGGCTGAAATGCACCGAAAAGCGGCCATGCTTCTTAAGGAAATTGGCGCGCCATTCAGTAGCCATACCCCCCTTCGAGAGCTTGGCATTGCGAATAAGCACCTTGTTGCTATTGCGCGCGCTTTGTCTGTGGATGCCCGCGTTGTTATTATGGATGAACCTACCGCGGCCCTATCTCACAAAGAGATCGAAGAACTCTATGAATTGATCGACAACTTAAAGGCACAAGGCAAGGCAATCTTATTCATCAGCCATAAATTCGATGAGATTTTTCGCATTGCCGATCGCTACACTGTCTTTCGCGATGGCGGATTTGTTGGAGATGGATTGATCAGTGATGTGACTGAGGGTGATCTTGTGACGATGATGGTCGGGCGTACTGTGGATCAGATTTTCCCAGATAGGGTGCATGATGTGGGTGAAGAGGTTCTCAAAGTTGTTGGCTATGCTCACCCCACGGAATTTGCTGATATCTCTTTCGATCTCATGCGCGGTGAAATTCTTGGTTTCTACGGATTGGTTGGTGCGGGGCGTTCCGAATTGATGCAAGCATTGTTTGGAATCACAAAACCAGCCAAGGGTGTTTGCCGTGTGAACGGGAATATCAAAATCATTCGATCTCCCGCAGATGCTGTCGAAAATGGTATTGTTTACGTTCCTGAGGATCGAGGCAAGCAAGGCGCTGTTATCGGCCTGCCTATTTTTCAAAACATAACCCTCCCAACGCTATCACGGATCTCTAAAAACGGGTTTCTCAGACTTGCTGAAGAATTCAAAGTGGCGCGCGAATATGCGGAGCGATTAGATCTGCGCGCCGCCTCTCTGGATCAAGACATCGGCAATCTTTCAGGGGGCAACCAGCAAAAAGTTGTGATTGCGAAATGGCTCTCCACTCAGCCTCAGGTGATCATTCTTGATGAACCCACCAAGGGCATTGATATTGGATCGAAGGCGGCAGTGCATGAATTTATGGCTGAACTCGCAGCAAAAGGCCTGTCCGTGATTATGGTGAGCTCCGAGATTCCAGAGGTTGTCGGCATGTCTGATCGTGTCATTGTGATGCGCGATGGACGCATTGCATCGAAACTTTCTGGCGACGAAATTACACCTGAAACATTGGTACGCCACGCTGCTGGTATAACAACACAAACAGAAGGCGCTAAATTATGATGCGTTTTATTCCCGTCCGCGAAACCATCCTTGGTAGCGCTATTTTACTCCTTATAATCCTCATTACATCGCGTTTTCCAGGGTTTGTCGCGCCATCCAATCTCGCGAATGTATTTAATGATACAGCGCCGCTTATGATTTTAGCATTGGGGCAAATGGTTGTCATTTTGACGCGTTGTATTGACTTGTCGGTCGCTGCAAATCTGGCTCTCACGGGCATGGTTGTTGCGATGATTAATGTTGCAATGCCAGGCCTGCCGATCCCCATGATCATTACAATCGCCATTTTGATGGGCGCGTTCATGGGTGTTATTAATGGTGTGCTTGTCTGGAAGCTATCTATCCCGCCAATTGTTGTCACCCTTGGCACCATGACTATATTTCGCGGAATTATCTTTCTTATTTCAGACGGAAAATGGGTTAACTCTCATGAAATGAGCCCTGCCTTCACCGCGTTTCCTCGCGCCGTTTTTCTGGGGCTTCCCGTCTTGTCATGGATCGCGATTTTTATCGTTATTATCTTTGCTGTCATGATGTCCCGCACTCAATTTGGCCGCTCAATCTTTGCTGTGGGCGGCAATCCTCACGCCGCCGTCTATACGGGGATTAATGTGGGGAAGACCCAATTTTGGGCTTTCGTTGTCTCCGGCGCTCTGGCGGGTTTGACCGGCTATCTCTGGGTTGCGCGTTATGCTGTTGCCTACGTTGACATCGCTGGCGGATTTGAGCTTGAAGTTGTGGCGGCCTGCGTGATCGGGGGCATTTCCATCGCGGGTGGTATCGGCTCTGTCGGGGGGGCTGTGTTGGGCGCTATTTTCCTTGGCGTGGTCAAAAATGCGCTCCCTGTCGTCAATATATCACCATTTTGGCAGCTCGCTATCTCGGGATCTGCAATCTTGATTGCGGTTGCATTCAATGCAAAATCAGGGCGCACCAAAGATCGTATCATCCTTAAATCTGCGGAGGCCAAACAATGACGGACACCCCAACAACCCGCCACATCCCTGATCGCCTTAATAGCCGTGCTGTGCGTATTTTTAAAAGCTGGGAAGCGTTGCTATTAGCTGTTGCGATCGCAATTTTTGTGGTCAATAGTTTTGCTTCTCCATACTTCCTCAACGTATGGAATCTATCTGATGCAACGTTTAACTTTACCGAAAAAGCCATGATCGCCTTTGCGATGGCTCTGCTGATCATCTCAGGTGAAATCGATTTATCCGTTGCCTCAATCATAGCATTGGCCAGCACCGCCATGGGGCTCGCGATGCAACACGGCGCTGGAACGCCAGAATTGGTCGCCATTGGATTGACAGTCGGGCTATTATGCGGTGCGTTCAATGGCTTCTTTGTCACCATTCTTGGCTTGCCATCCATCGTTGTGACGATCGGCACCATGAGTCTCTTTCGCGGCGTCAGCTATATCATCTTAGGCGATGATTCATTTCGCGGCTACCCTTCAAGCTTTGCATGGTTTGGTCAGGGGTATATTTATTGGGTCTTCACGGTGGAAATGCTTCTTTTTGTGATTATCGCCATAATCTACGCCGTGCTACTGCATAAAAGCAACTTTGGCCGTGCGATTTACGCCATTGGGAATAATCCGACTGGCGCATTGTTTAGCGGTATTCGCGTTCAGCGTGTGAAGTTTATCTTATTCCTTCTGACAGGGCTGATGTCTGGTGTGGCGGCGGTTTGTTTGACCTCACGACTTGGCTCAACGCGCCCAAGCATTGCCTCTGGGATGGAGCTTGAGGTCATTACAATGGTTGTCCTTGGTGGGGTCAATATCCTTGGTGGATCAGGGACGATTCCGGGCGTTGTGATCGCGGCCTTTGTGATGGGGCTTGTCACTTTTGGTCTTGGATTGCTCAATGTGCCAGGCATTGTGATGTCGATCTTTATCGGCTTGTTGCTTATTGGTGTGATTGCCTTGCCGCGACTATGGGCAATGGCGGCTGCGAGGCGCAAAGCATGAGTGAGCGTTATGTCTTTCGTATGAAGCTGCACGATGGGATGGCCTCAGAATACAAGCGCCGCCACGATGAAATCTGGCCTGAGTTGGTTGACTTGCTTCGAGGGGCTGGTGTGAGCGATTATTCGATCCATTTGGATGAGGAAACGAGCTATCTTATCGGCGTACTGACGCGCACAGAAGGCCATAAAATGGATGACTTGCCCCGCCATCCCATCATGTTGAAATGGTGGGCGCATATGAGCGATATTATGGAAACGAATGATGACAACTCTCCTGTCGCCTCTGCACTCACGCCTGTGTTTTATCTCCCATGAGCAAGCTTCGTCATATCGCCGTCATCGATATCGGAAAGACGAACGTGAAACTTGCGTTGGTTGATTTGGATACCTTAACTGAAGTTGCGGTTATCACACGGCCCAACATTGTTTTACCGGCTCCGCCCTATCCGCATTATGATGTTGAGGGACATTGGGCCTTTTTGCTTGACGCTTTGAAGCAATTTCACCGCGCGCACCATATTGATGCCATATCCATTACAACGCATGGAGCATGCATCGCATTGCTTGATGGTGAGGGCGCGCTTGCCGCCCCCATCTTGGACTATGAGCATAGCTATCCGCCTGAAACTATCGCAGATTATGACGCCATAAAACCGGCCTTCGCCGACACTGGATCTCCCAAACTGGCAGGAGGATTGAATGTTGGTGCGCAGTTGCATTGGCAATTTAAAAACGATCCTGCCCTCAAGCAACGAACGAAACAAATTGTCACCTATCCGCAATATTGGGGGCACCGCTTAACCGGCGTTACAGCGACAGACGTCACATCCATCGGCTGCCACACTGATTTATGGAATCCTTATAAACAAACATTTTCCGACCTGCCCACAGAGCTCGGCATTCAAGGCAAAATTGCTCCGGTCCGCCACCCTAGCGAAATTCTCGGGAGTATTCTTCCTGAAATAGCACAGGCCACGGGCCTTGATCCAAAGACGCCCGTTTGCGTCGGCATTCACGATTCCAATGCATCACTTTACCCGCATATCAAATCCCAAGAGGGGCCTTTCACCGTTGTATCGACGGGCACATGGGTCATCGCAATGTCGCTTAAAGGGGCAGATATTTCTTCTATTCCGCCGCTCGATCCAAATCGTGATACGCTTATAAATGTCAATGCTCACGGGCAGGCCGTTGCTAGCGCACGGTTTATGGGCGGGCGTGAATATGAGATGATTCAAAAAGGTCAAATCTATGCACCATCACAGAAAGATGTGGCGGATATATTGGATAAATCGATCATGTTGCTCCCCGCGGTTGAAGCCAGCTCGGGCCCGTTTCAAGGCCGCCAAATGCAATGGCTTGGCGATGAAAAATCTTTAACATCAGGCCAGCGCTCGGCGGCGCTTTCATTTTATTTGGCCTTGGTGACGAGCACCTGCCTCAAGCTGATCGACGGAACTGGGCCGACCATAGTGGAAGGTCCATTTGCTCAGAATGTGGAATTCATATCCATGCTAAAAACCGTCACAACTCGCCCTGTCTTCACGAGCAAAGCAGTCACAGGAACAAGCATAGGTGCTGCCTTGCTGTTTAAGACAGATCAAACACCCTCGGCGCTTACTGAATTCGAAGAGGCCGATGTGTGCCAGAAATTAAAAAATTACGCTGATCTTTGGTTGGCATCCGCTGAGACGCTGCGAAGTTAATGCTGTGATTTCGTTTCGTCTCCAAAGGTCAGTACGTTTTCGACGTCTTTGCTAAACTCGCAGCATAAGTGCGTCCGCTGAAC
>CALLMA010000062.1 GCA_938008015.1 uncultured Celeribacter sp. | reverse complement strand
GACGGCTGGAAGCCCGGAAGCGGCTCTGCGCATTGTTTCTTTTCATGGGTGATTGTATCGCCCACTTTCGTATCACGCACTTGTTTAATGGAAGCCGTAAAGACACCAATCTCACCCGGGCCGAGTTCCGGAAAATCAACCATCTGAGGGCGCAATACCGCAAGCTTATCAATCTTATAGCTTGCACCAGTTTGCATCATGCGGATTTGATCGCCTCTTTTGATTTTGCCGTCAATCACGCGGATCATCACGACAACACCAAGATAAGGATCATACCAGCTATCTACGAGCATCGCTTTGAGAGGCGCATCGGCATTGCCTTCAGGAGAAGGAAGTCGTGTGACAATCGCCTCGAGCACATCGGGAATGCCAATGCCCGTTTTCGCTGAAATTTCAACGGCGTCAGAGGCATCAATCCCAATCACATCTTCAATCTGTTCACAAACGCGCTCAGGCTCAGCAGCTGGAAGATCAATTTTATTAAGCACCGGCACAATATCATGATCGGCATCAATCGCCGTATAAACATTCGCAAGCGTTTGCGCTTCAACGCCTTGTGTCGCATCGACAACAAGAAGAGAGCCTTCCACCGCTTGCATAGAGCGAGAGACTTCATAAGCAAAATCAACGTGGCCTGGGGTATCAATCAAATTGAGCACATAATCTTGGCCGTCATTCGCTTTATAATCAATGCGCACCGAGTTCGCTTTAATGGTAATGCCGCGTTCGCGTTCGATATCCATCGAATCTAAAAGCTGCGCTTGCATGTCACGTTCAGCGACGGTGTTTGTCGATTGAATAAGCCTATCAGCTAATGTCGATTTTCCGTGATCAATATGGGCAACAATAGAGAAATTGCGTATATTTTTTAGCTCAGTCATATTGAATCTTTCACTTGCTCAATTTTGATTATAGCAGAGATCATTCCAAAACCTGCAATATTTCAAGCCGCACTATATTCTGTGTTCTTGAGGAGGGCAATCTTAGAAGCGCCTCGCGCCCTATTTTCACGCATTCATAGAGCGAGGCCGCCCCAAAATGTAAAAAAGCTCAGAGAAAACTCCAAGCTTTTGCACTCTTTATATTGAGAATGAGGTTAAATGCCGTAAACGACATAACCACGGTTCTCAAGGCAGGCATCAACTGTGCGCTTGCCTTCATCATTGACCTTATTTGTCGAGAACAGACCCCCAAGAAGGCCGCCTGCGACGCCCACAGCCAAGCCTATCCCAGCCAAATCTCCAGAATCAATATTACTTGCCCCAATAGATTTCAGGCTTTTACCAAAAGCATAACCATCAACAGCGCCAACAGCACCGCTGCCAATGGTATTCGTCAATGTTCTCTGCCCTGCACGATCAGCCTCAGACGCTTGCCTCAAAACAGCAATTTGGCGACATTGCGCGAGATCCCCTGCATATTGCGCTTCGCTTTTCTTTGACACTTGAAGATCAACAGCTGGTGTATATTGATCCGCACCAGTCCCAACCGAGCCTGCGACTTTATTTGTCGCATTACCACAAGCAACCAAGCTCAAGGCGGAACATAGTAAAATAGATTTTGTAAAGATGTTCGTCATATTCATTTCCTTCTTTGCGCACCTAATAATATTATCGAAGCGCTTTGTCATCCGTTGCATTTGGACGCGCACCATCAATGCCCTCGCCCGTTGTCACATCCAACTTATTAAAACTTGCTAAATAAGCGATAATATCTTCAGATTTCTTCATCCTAAATGACATACGCGATCTGGCATTTTTGCCGAGATAGTTTGTAAGAAACGCTTTTGGATTCTCGACATATTCGACCAACAACTCTTCATTCCAAACAAGCCCTCTCTCACCGGCTTCTTTGAGATCGGGGCTATATTTATAGCCCTGCACACTTCCTGCCGCTCGCCCGACGATTCCAAATAAATTTGGCCCTGTCCTTCCGCCCTTCACAATCAAATCCGCACCATCAGCAACCTGATGGCACGCTTTACACTTCCTATAATTGGCCTCCCCCTTCTCTAAATCAGCCGCCGTGAGGGCGATCGGAGAAAAGCATACCCCCAAGAGGAGTAAAACAGCAAACATTTGAGACGCGGCGCGGGAAAAGGCTTTCATCTTATGTATCCTTTGATTCGAATATATTTTCAAAACTGCGTTTAAGAGCAACATCAACATCCGCTACAGAAACGGGCAACCCAAGATCCACTAAAGAGGTGACACCATGCTCCGTAATCCCACAAGGGACAATCCCGTTAAAATGCGACAAATCCGGCTCGACATTGATTGAAAGTCCATGAAAAGAAACCCACTTTCGGATTCTCAAGCCAATCGCTGCCACTTTATCTTCAGGCTTATGCCCCAGGGCTGTCAACGGTTTATCTTCACGAACGACCCAAACGCCAACACGACCTTCGCGGATAACGCCCGTCACATTAAACTCTTCTAATGCAGCAATCACCCAAGCTTCCATTTGCGCGACAAAAGCCCGCACATCGCGCCCACGTTTATTCAGATCAAGCATTGTATAGGCAATGCGCTGACCAGGCCCGTGATAGGTATATTGCCCCCCGCGCCGCGTCTCAAATACGGGAAAGCGTTCTGGCTCAATCAAATCCTTTTCATTTGCTGAAGTCCCAGCGGTATAAAGAGGTGGATGCTCTAAGAGCCAAATCAGCTCGTCAGCCTCTCCTTGCGCAATCGCATCCGCACGCTCTTCCATTTCCTTTGCCGCCGTTTCATAAGAAACTAGGCCTTCACTAATTCGCCATTCAACCATATGCACTCAGGGAAGATACCCCGCCTCCTTCACTGCTGAGAT
>CALLMA010000061.1 GCA_938008015.1 uncultured Celeribacter sp. | reverse complement strand
GGGGATGGGGGCGAGCTTATTGCTTTTAACCACTGGCAGTTATGCACCTATATTGCAGTCTCAACTCACTCAAATTAAAGATAAAGTGAATGCCGTTTATGGCTATAATGCGATTAGCCGAATACACATAACGCAAACTGCACCAAGCGGCTTCGTGCAAGCGCGCTTAAAGTTTTTGAATGCAAACGATGATGTCGAAGAAGATTTGAGCCCGCAGGTTCAAAAAGACGCTGCAGAAATGGCGAAGGGTGCACAAGATGAAGGGCTAAATGCGGCCTTGCAGACGCTTGCCCAAAACTTTTTAAAACGCCAAGAAACACAAAAGAAAGATCAGATATGAATAGACGCATATTTTTAACATCGACAACGCTCGCCGCCGCTGGATTAGCAACTGGCCTCTCGACACTTGGCGCATTTGCGCAAGAGACCAACGCGCAACCAATCGTTTCTGAATTGGTTTTAGGGGATCCTGATGCGCCCGTAGAATTGATGGAATATGCCTCTTACACCTGCCCACATTGCGCTCGTTTTCACGCACAGGTCCTGCCGGATTTGAAAGCGAATTATATTGATACAGGTAAGGTGAAATTGATCTACCGCGAAGTGTATTTCGATCGCCCTGGATTATGGGCCTCCATGATGGCGCGCTGCGGCGGAGATCGATATTTTGGTATTCAGAAGATTTTATATGATGAACAATCGAATTGGGCGCGAAGCCCGCAGGTTGTAGAAGAGCTGCGCAACATTGGCAGACGTGCAGGCCTGAGCAATGAGGTTTTAGATGCGTGCTTTCAAGATGCTGAAATGGCCCAAGCTATGATTGAAAAATCTGACGCGGATATGTCAGAATACAATATTAGAGCTACGCCAACGCTTGTTCTAAATGGAAAAGTTCATTCAAATATGAGCTACAATGATCTCAAAAAATTGATTGATAAAGAACTTTAAGGATTGGGGCTTTAGAGCCCCAATTCCTTTAACTTTTGCTCAAATAGAGAGAGATCTTTGAGTTCTAATCGCACAGGCAGTGCGAGAACATTTTGGCGAAAAGAGCGCGGCAATCGCGCAGCGTCTTTTTCTGTTGTGACCAATTGTGCGTTTTTATTTTGCGCCTCATATTCAAGCCTTTTAAGAAGGGATGGCGCAAAAGCTTGGTGATCCCCAAGCGATACTTTTTCAATGATATCTGCGCCAAGTTCGCTTAAGGTTTGATAAAATTTCTCCGGATGACCAATGCCAGCAAAGGCAATGACGCGCGTATTCTTCCAATCCATGCCTGTTTGGAGCGGTGCGAGATGTGCTTGCAAATGTGGGATGTTGATGTAGCGCGCCCATGTTTTTGCAAATCTATTTTGGTCGTTTTGGCTGCCAATAGATAATAGGATGTCGCCTCGCTTCATTCCCGCTTCAATAGGTTCGCGCAATGGGCCGGATGGAATCACACAGCCATTTCCAAACCCTCTTTTTGCATCCACAACAACCACGCAAAGATCTTTTTGGACGCTTGGGTTTTGATGTGCATCATCCAAAATTATGACTTTCGCTCCAGCCTGCTCCGCGGCTTTCACACCCTCAACGCGTTTTTTGGCGACCCACACCGGGGCAAACGCCGAAATCAAGAGCGGCTCATCGCCCACTTGCGCGGCCGTATGTTTTCTTTCATCCACTCGCACCGGCCCTTGCTCGGAGCCGCCATAACCGCGTGATACAATATGAGGCGTTATGCCTTGGCGCGTCAAATATTCGGCAAGCGCGATGACTGTTGGCGTTTTGCCTGTGCCACCAGCATTGATGTTGCCGATGCAAATCACGGGCACTTGCGCTTGGTACCCAGGTTTTTTTACGCGTTTGGCTGTAAGATATGTATATAAGCAAGAAAGTGGGCGCAGCAGGTGAGCTTTCAATCCGATGTTTTCTGGCGGGTTTGACCAAAATGCGGGGGCTTTCATTGTGGGCTTCTTTCTGATGTATCTAAGATATCTTGCACGAGGTTATTCACATATTCACTTGCTTCCGCACCGTCAGATATGACTTTCCAAGCCGCCATTGCATAAAGCGCCGCCTTATTTGCGTCAAATAATTCTATGAGAGCATTGCGAAGGTCGGTGCCGTTGTTGACTGTGTAATTGGCATCTGCGTTTTTCAATCGAGCGAATAATTCGTTTTCTTTCTCAAAATGAGGGCCATTGATAATCGCCGAGCCCATTGCAGCGGCTGGATATGGATTAATATCAATGCCAGAAGTATCGGCCAGCGAGCCGCCTAAAAAACTAATAGGTGAGAGCCTGTGCCAAATGTCATTGTCTTTTTTGTTGATGAAAATGATTTGATCACTTTCCACAATCTGCTCGGGATTGGATTCTGAAAAAATGCTCAGGTTGTTCTTGTTGGCAGTTTCGATCAAGCTGTTTAAGGAAATGTCGTCATTCAAAGAAATAGCTAACAGAGCTCGGTGTGATTTTCGCAAAATGGATTTATGTGCTTGAATAATAGGTGTAATTTCTTCTGGATGAAGATTTGCGGCAAACCAGCACGGCCTTGAGCCAATATGTTTACTCATTTCATCCACTTTGCGCTGATCAATTTCTAGGGTTTGATCATAGCTAGCTAAGGGGCCGATCGTATGAAGATCGTGTTTCGGAAAGCCGTTGCGCGTCCACATATCTGCGCGCTCTTGCTCGTGTGCGATTACGTGATCAAAAAGATTGAGAGTCTGTTTTTTGAGCCCTAAATAAAAACTGGGCGCATCTACAAGAATGTCGCAATCCCATGCCTCTATCGATAGGAGGGGAATCGATTTCTTTTTTGCCATTTTTAAAAAAATGGGGTGGAAATGCCCTCCAATCCAAACGCACATGCTGGGTTTAACAGCCTGCAATAAAAGCTGAGCATTTTGAGGCGTGTCGAGGTCCATTTGTGCATGCTCTGCATTTTCCATCTCATTATACGCCAAGCTCAATGAGGGCGGGGAGATAAATAAAGCGGTTGTTTGGGGCCTCTCGTATGAAATGTCACGCCACAGTCTTTCGGCGATTGGAAGGCTGCCATGCGAAGAGATAAAAAAGAGAATTCTCTCAGCGCTTTGCGGAGATTTTAAAGCGGAGTTGTTGATCGGGCTTGGCTGTGGTTTGAACCGATTTGCAAGGGAGTAGAGATGCAAAGAAAGTTGGCTAGCCATATCTGTTTTCCGATAAAATGGATGTCTTTCTTTCTGTAACAAAAAGAAGACGCCCATAGCAATCGATATACATGCGCGCGGATCACTAAACGGTTATCTATGTGCCATTTGTTGGCGAAAAATCTAATAAAAGCCGAAGTTATTCGATCCATATTGCATGCTAAAGTTTAAAACATTTTGATTGTTTTTACGCATGTAGCTGATTGTTTTTGTGAACTTGCGAATTAAAAACCAACCAAAGCCGCCTTCCGGAAGCGTCTCTACTGAGCGCCCAATTCTAGGCGGTGCGCCTTCTGGGAGAGAGCTATATGGCATGCGGCAGCCATTATCGATTACTTTGCCGAGCAGACTGTGCGGTGTGATTTCTAAAAATATTTCTATTTTCTCATCGTCTGTGCTTTGGCAGTTATAAAACGCATGCTCGACAATGTTGTTGGCAATTTCTGCAAGCACGAGTTCGATGTTGCATAGGTCAATTTCTGCTAAGTTTTTTGCTCTGAGTTCATGGGTGATTTGATATAGGCCATCCCTTACCATCTGAGAGTCAGGAGGCGCTAAGGTAAAGTGTAACTTGTGGTTTTTTATAGAAGACGCAGGTTCTGGCATTTTGCTCGGGACTCTCGGCTTTATTCAGGGAAGACACCATCAGGATTTGTGCGCTTATGCACAGGCTGGATTGAGAAAACTTTATCCATGCGCGTCAACTGAAAGACCCGCTCAACGGGGGGGGTGAGATTCGTAAGTTGCAGATTCTGGCCTGTACGCAAGGCTTTTAGAACCGCCACAACAGCGCCTAAGCCGGAGCTATCCAAAAAAGTCACAGCTGACAAATCCAAAACAATTTGAGAAGGGCCAGCCTCTGTCAGCTGGCGCATTGTATCTTTGAATTGAATAACATTAGCAGCATCGAGGCGCGATGCGCTAACTTCTATCGTTCGTATATCTTCGAAATCGTTAAATGGTAATTCCATTTCAGCCCTCTAATTAAACTATAAGTGACGTTAAATTGAAAAGGATAAAATAATATTTACTCCGCGATATTTTTTATATTTAGTTTTTGATCAATCTCTTTGTGATTTTATGTCAGTTTTATTGAGACAAATGGCTTTTTAGAATAAAAGGATTACATATGATATTTATTTTAAATGGAAAAAAGCTATGAATGATACATCAAGCATCAAGATTGCCCCTTCAATACTCGCTGCAGATTTCGCAAATTTTGGTGCAGAAATTGAAGCTGTTGAAGCCCAAGGGGCAGATTGGATACATGTTGATGTGATGGATGGTCATTTCGTGCCGAATCTCACGTTTGGTCCGGATATGTGCAAAGCGATTAGGCCGCATATTAAAACTGTTATGGATGTCCATTTAATGATTGCGCCAGTTGATCAATATATCGAGGCATATGCACAGGCTGGCGCGGATATTATCACAGCTCATATCGAGGCATCGCCACATATTCATCGGACTGTTCAAGCGATTCGAGCTTGTGGTGCCAAGGCGGGTGTCGCTTTGAATCCCGCAACGCCTGCTTCTAGCGTAGAATATCTTTTGGATATGGTGGATCTTATCTGCGTGATGAGTGTCAATCCTGGGTTTGGGGGGCAGAAATTCATCCATTCTCAAGTGGAGAAAACGCGCCAACTCAAACAAATGATTGGTGATCGCCCGATTCATATCGAAATTGATGGTGGTATGGATCCATCCACTGCGCCACTGATGGTAGAAGCCGGTGCGGATGTGTTGGTGGCGGGATCTGCAGTCTTTAAAGGTGGATCTGTTGGGAACCCTGAGCCATATGGGGAAAATATAAACGCAATCCGCAATGCGATTGGCAATTAAATAAGGTGCCTACAGCATCGCATATGATGCTGTAGGCTAAAACGCTTAGCGGCGTAGGCCGAGGCGCTCAATCAAAGATTGGTAGCGAGCTACATCTTTTGCTTTTACGTAATCAAGGAGCTTGCGGCGCAGAGCAACCATTTTCAAAAGTCCACGGCGGCCGTGGTTGTCTTTTTTATGTGTTTTGAAGTGCTCAGTAAGTGTCGCAATGCGAGATGAAAGAATCGCAACTTGTACTTCAGGTGAGCCAGTGTCACCTTCTTTTGTACCAAATTCTTTAATCAAGCGTGCTTTTTCTTCTACAGTAATCGACATCGGGGTCTCCTTTAAGGTTAAAGTGAATGGCGCAGGCCGGGATGTCGTCCAGCAGGGCCCTTGGAGGTTCATATGCACTCTCATGCATATGAGGTTTCCCTATAGCAAATTTTTGCAAAAAAGAAAGCCCTACCTTTTTCAATCTCTATTGAGCAAGGTAAGGCGGTTTTGACGTCGCAAAAAAGTATTTTAATTTGCCGTTAGTAAGGGAGGCTTCTTCTTGGTTGTGATTTGCTTTTGAGCCAATGGTTCGATTTGCAATTCGAGTTGTTTCTTTTTGACGCCAATTTTGACCGTTCCACCTTTCGCAAGTTTGCCAAACAAAAGGTCTTCAGCCAGCGGTTTTTTAATGTGTTCTTGAATCACGCGCCCAAGTGGACGAGCACCCATTTTGACATCATAGCCTTTTTCGGCAATCCATTTGGCCGCAGCTGGCGTAAGATCGATATGCACATTGCGATCCAAAAGCTGTGCTTCTAGCTGCAGTACAAACTTTTCAACAACCTTTAAAATAGTCTCTGTGCCGAGCGGTTCAAAAGAGATTACCGCATCAAGACGGTTACGAAACTCTGGTGAGAAGGTCCGTTCGATCGCCGCCGAATCTTCTCCTTCACGTCTATCGCGCCCGAAGCCGAAAGCCTCTTTTGCTTGCTCAGCAGCGCCAGCATTTGAGGTCATGATTAAGACAACATTTCTGAAATCAACCTGCCGGCCATTGTGATCCGTTAATTTGCCGTTATCCATGACTTGTAGTAGGATGTTAAATACATCGGGGTGCGCTTTTTCGATTTCATCCAACAGAAGAACGCAATGAGGCTGTTGGTCCACACCGTCTGTAAGTAATCCGCCTTGATCAAAGCCGACATACCCAGGAGGCGCACCGATCAAGCGAGAAACCGCATGTTTTTCCATGTATTCCGACATGTCAAAACGTAAAAGTTCTACGCCCAATGTATCTGCGAGTTGCTTCGCTACTTCCGTTTTACCAACGCCAGTTGGCCCAGCGAAGAGGTAATTGCCGATTGGTTTTTGTGGCTCGCGCAATCCTGCCCGTGCAAGTTTAATCGCTGAGCTTAAGGTGTCAATTGCCAAGTCTTGCCCGAATACGACGCGTTTAAGTGAGGCTTCGAGGTCTTTGAGTACTTCTGCATCGTCTTTGGAGACATTCTTCGGAGGAATGCGTGCGATTTTGGCGACGACTGTTTCGATCTCTTTGATAGAGATTGTCTTGCGGCGCTTGCTCTCTGTGAGAAGCTGCTGCGCAGCGCCGGCTTCATCGATCACGTCGATCGCTTTATCGGGTAGCTTTCTGTCGTTTATGAAGCGAGAAGATAATTCAACGGCCGTTTTGATGGCATCATTTGTGTAGCGAATTTCATGATGATCTTCGAAATACGGCTTTAAGCCCATCAGAATTTTAATCGCATCATCAACAGTTGGTTCATTGACATCAATTTTTTGGAAACGACGCGCTAGGGCGCGATCTTTTTCGAAATGTTGGCGGAATTCTTTATAGGTCGTAGAGCCCATGCAACGAAGTTTGCCACCCTGCAAGGCAGGTTTGAGTAAATTTGAAGCATCCATTGCGCCGCCAGAGGTCGAACCCGCGCCAATAATTGTATGAATTTCATCAATAAATAGTACAGCGTTTGGGTGCTCTTCTAATTCCTTAACCACCTCTTTTAAGCGCTCTTCAAAGTCGCCTCTGTAGCGTGTGCCGGCAAGCAATGAGGCCATGTCGAGCGAAAAGATGGTTGTTTCGAGCAAAATTTCAGGCGTCCGTTCATCAACGATTCTTTTGGCCAATCCTTCCGCTATTGCTGTCTTGCCCACGCCCGGGTCTCCCACAAGCAGAGGGTTGTTTTTGCGCCTTCTACATAGAACTTGAATACATCTCTCTAGCTCCGAATCGCGCCCTATCAGGGGATCAATCTCGCCTTTGACGGCTTTTGCATTCAAATCTACGCAATATTTCTCTAATGCCGTCTCAGATTTTTCGTCAATGGATTGTTCCGACGTCATTTGCTCTGCGTTGCCTTCAGTACCCAAGATCGGCCGTGTTTCATTGAATTCTGAGTTCTTGGCGACACCATGGGCAATGAAATTCACGGCATCATAGCGACTCATGTCATGCTCTTGTAAGAAAAAGGCGGCGTTGGATTCGCGCTCGGAGAAGATCGCAACTAAGACATTGGCACCAGAAACATCTGCGCGACCTGAGGATTGGACGTGAATAGCTGCACGCTGGATGACGCGTTGAAACGACGCTGTTGGCACAGCCTCAGATCCATCCGTTTCTGTCACCAAGGAAGAAAGATCGTCTTCAATGTAGCGCGCAAGCGTCTCGCGGAGCTTTTCTAAATCCACACTGCAAGCTTGCATGACGCGCCCAGCTTCAGGCTCATCAATAAGCGCTAATAGCAGGTGTTCTAATGTTGCAAGTTCATGCTGACGTGCATTTGCAATCGCGAGTGCAGTGTGAATGGCTTGTTCGAGTGTGTTTGAGAATGATGGCACGTTTGCCTCTCCTTTTTTACCGCTGCATTGCTGCGCTTTTGTCCCTATATCGCCATATCTACACCAAAGACCCTTAAGGTTCGATTTATATTGGATTACCAAAGTATGAAATATGTAATCAATTTGATCGTTTATCTGCGTAATTTTAGTTTTTAAAGTGCGTTATGGCTGTCTTGTATAGGCTAGTGTCTGATTTAAAATTTGTCTTTTTGGGCGCGTAGGGTTGTAAATATGTCCAAGCTGCTTGCTTCAGGTGCTTTTAGGATGTTTTTCACGCTTTGATCGTTGTAGCGGAGAAATAGGTTGGTTGCGATTTCTTCATTGAGTGTGGAAGGCACGGTTGGAAGCTTTGCCTTGATCTTTTCTTGCATATCGTGCGCGCGCGCTAAGATCTTGGGATTATCCGGCTCTATTGTGAGGGTGAAGCCTATATTCCCAGCGGCATACTCATGCCCTGAAAAAAGAACCGTGTCCTTTGGTAAGCGGATGATTTTTTGGATCGAACCGAGCATTTCTTCCGCTGTCCCCTCAGATAAGCGCCCACAGCCCATTGGCATTATGACATCGCCACAAAATAGAGCATTTGCAGCTTCTATATAGAATCCGATGTGTCCGTCTGCATGCCCTGGCAGGTGCATGATTTGAACTGTGTGATTTGCGAAGTCCATCTGCCCTTCTAGGGGCAACTCGATGTCTGGCGTTGGCATCTTGGGAGATTTTTGAGTGCATGCCACAATTTTTGCACCTGTTGCTGCCTTGAGATCTGCGACACCATCGATGTGGTCCCAGTGATGATGTGTGAGCCAGATTTCATCAAGCGTCCAATTCTTTTTTTGCAGGGCGTTGAGGATGGGCTGCGCATCTCCGCAATCAATCGCAACCGTCTTTTGCGTCAGTGAATCGTGGAGTAAGAAATAGTAGTTTTCAAAAACCTCTAGCGCAGGGATCGTGACGATTTCAAAATGGTCGATCTGCATGGAATATTCAGTCATCATATGATTTTACCTGACATGGAGAAGTTTGTAATACATAGTTAAACTAATTTACGCTGTTTTGGGCAGGTTTCAATGCATCTCGATGTTATTATTTTAAGAAATTTCTATTACCGAACGCGATTGGGGCGCGCCGCGCAGCGCTCTATCCGTAATAGGGTCTTAGAATTTTGGCCAAATACTTCGCATGAAACGATTGCAGGGTTTGGCTTTGCGCAGCCCCTTTTGCGCCCGTTTTTGAAGGATGCGCGCCGCGTCATCGGGTTGATGCCGGCGCAGCAGGGCGTCATGCATTGGCCCGCTGGAGGGGCCAATATATCGGTGCTGTGTGAAGAGAATCGCTGGCCGCTTCAGACCGGTGTTTTGGATAAACTTGTCGTGATGCACGGGCTTGAGACGTCTGAATATGCGATGCCGCTGCTGTCTGAGGCGTGGCGCGTGTTGGGACCGGGTGGTCGGGCGTTGTTTATTGTTCCTAATCGCGCTGGTATTTGGGCGCGCTCTGATCAGACGCCTTTTGGGTATGGCCGGCCCTATTCTATTGATCAGCTTGAAAATCAGTTGGAGCAAGCGGGCTTTATGCCTGAAAGTCACAGGGCGGCTTTATTTCATCCGCCATTTGATAAAAGATTTTGGCTCAGAACGGGGCCTATGTGGGACCGGATAGGGGGGCGAATCTCGACGATGATGGTTGGCGGAGTGCTGATGGTTGAGGTGTCTAAGCAGGTTTATGGCCAAAATGGACGGGGGAGTCCTGAAGTTGGCCGTATAAAGGGGCGGATTTTGCCAGGGCTGAGAAAGACGCCAGGCATTCAATCTGCCTATTTGGATGAGAAAGATTAAAAGAAATGCGCCTATTTTTTCATCATGAAGGCGCATTTTAATGAAAATAGGTTGCGTGATGGAATTTGCATGAACTCTATGCAAATTCCTTTCGTCTAAGTCCTTGCGACATTTGCAATGCTCTGCTACACCAATTTCGATTTTATTTCTCGTGCGTACAGCTCGGGCCAATCAATCTGCTTATCTTAACCAATGCTTCGAATGCCTCGAGGTGAATTGGGATAAGCCTTAATACAGCGGAAGGGTGGACGTGTCCGAACCAGTTTCGATCTCCCGCGGCATTGCCGCACGCTATGCTACGGCCGTTTTTGAATTGGCCAAGGAAAGCAAAACTATAGAATCTCTTGATGGGGATGTGGCAGTTTTATCTGCGGCTCTCTCTGAAAGTGATGATCTCAATGCGCTTATTTCTTCTCCGGTTGTATCCCGTGAGCAGTCTGCGGCAGCGATTGCAGGTCTAGCCAAGAAAGCCAAGCTATCTGATGTTATATCAAATACATTGGCATTGATGGCGCAAAAGCGCCGTCTTTTTGTTTTGCCTCAATTAGTTTTGGCTCTTGAGGCAATGCTCGCTGATGAGCGTGGTGAGGTGACAGCTGAAGTTGTTTCAGCGAAGGCTCTCACGAAAACACAAGAGACAAAACTTACCAAGTCGCTCTCTGAGCAATTTGGTAAAACTGTCACATTGAATGCGACTGTTGATGAAGCAATCATCGGCGGTCTTATTATCAAAGTAGGCTCGAAGATGATTGATACGTCAATTGCCTCCAAGCTGAACTCACTCCAAAATGCAATGAAAGAGGTTGGATAAATGGGAATCCAGGCAGCCGAAATTTCTGCGATCCTTAAGGACCAGATTAAAAACTTTGGCCAAGATGCTGAAGTCGCTGAAGTGGGCCGAGTGCTCTCTGTAGGTGATGGTATCGCACGTGTATATGGTCTTGATAATGTTCAAGCCGGTGAGATGGTTGAATTTCCAGGCGGCATTCGCGGCATGGCACTTAACCTTGAAGCAGACAACGTTGGTGTTGTTATCTTCGGTTCTGACCGTGACATTAAAGAGGGCGACACTGTAAAGCGCACAAACTCTATTGTGGATGTGCCGACAGGTGACGAGCTTTTGGGCCGTGTTGTTGATGGTCTTGGTAATCCGATTGATGGCAAAGGCGAAATTAATGCGTCTAAGCGTTCAGTTGCGGATGTTAAAGCGCCAGGGATTATCCCGCGTAAATCTGTTCACGAGCCAATGGCCACAGGTCTTAAATCTGTTGATGCGATGATCCCGATTGGCCGTGGCCAGCGTGAGCTTATCATTGGCGACCGTCAGACAGGTAAAACTGCTGTCGCACTTGATGCTGTTTTGAACCAAAAGTTCTACAATGACAGCGCGAAAGACGAGAGCGAAAAAGTATATTGTATCTACGTTGCTGTAGGTCAAAAGCGTTCAACTGTTGCTCAGCTTGTTAAAAAGCTCGAAGAAACAGGCGCGATTGAATATACAACTGTTGTTGCAGCGACGGCTTCTGATCCAGCTCCGATGCAGTTCTTCGCACCATATGCGGCGACTGCGATGGCAGAGCACTTCCGCGACAATGGCCGCCACGCTTTGATCATTTATGATGATCTTTCAAAGCAAGCGGTTTCTTATCGCCAGATGTCACTTCTTCTTCGTCGTCCTCCAGGACGTGAAGCTTACCCAGGTGACGTTTTCTATCTTCACTCACGTTTGCTTGAGCGTTCTGCGAAGCTCAACGAAGATTTCGGTGCGGGCTCTTTGACAGCTCTTCCAATCATCGAAACTCAAGGTGGCGACGTTTCTGCGTTTATTCCAACGAACGTTATCTCGATCACAGATGGTCAGATCTTCCTTGAAACAGAGCTTTTCTACCAAGGTATCCGCCCTGCGGTGAACACTGGTCTTTCTGTTTCTCGTGTGGGTTCATCTGCGCAAACAAAAGCGATGTCATCAGTTGCTGGTCCTGTTAAGCTTTCTTTGGCTCAGTACCGTGAAATGGCAGCCTTCGCTCAGTTCGGTTCTGATCTCGATGCCGCAACGCAGCGCCTCTTGGCTCGCGGTGCACGCCTCACAGAGCTTATGAAGCAAGCGCAATATGCACCTTTGACAAACTCTGAAATCGTTTGCGTTATTTTCGCAGGTACAAATGGTTACCTCGATAATATCGAAGTATCTGAAGTGGCTCGTTATGAAGCATCTCTTCTAGACTTCTTGCGCAATCAAAAAGCTGATGTTCTTCAGTGGATCACAGACGAAGATCCGAAGATCAAAGGTGATGCAGCTGACAAACTCAAAGCTGTGTTGGACGATTTCGCGAAAACATACGCATAAGTTAGGGATCAAGGACATATAAATGCCTAATCTCAAGGATCTTAAAACCCGGATCGAAAGCGTAAAATCTACGCGTAAGATCACTAAGGCCATGCAGATGGTGGCCGCTGCAAAATTGCGGCGGGCACAGGATGCGGCTGAGGCATCGCGCCCCTATACAGAACGCTTTAATGCGGTCTTAGGTGCGCTATCTGCCTCTGCTGATGGCTCTGATGCTGCGCCCCGGCTTCTTGCTGGGACGGGCAAAGACGATGTACAGCTTCTTGTTGTGATGACGGCGGAACGCGGCCTTTGCGGCGGTTTCAACTCGTCCATCGTTAAGCTTGCAAAAGCACGTATTGAAGAGCTCAAAGCCCAAGGTAAAACAGTGAAAATTGTCACTGTTGGTAAAAAAGGCCGCGAGCAACTTGGGCGTGAAAATGCAGAGCTTATCATCGAGCATGTTGATCTATCTGACGTTAAAAATGTTGGATATACATCAGCACAAGATATCGCGAAAGGTATCCTTTCTCGCTTTGATAGCGATGAATTTGATGTCGCGACGATCTTTTATGCGAAGTTCCAAAACGTTGTGACGCAAATCCCAACGGCACAGCAAGTGATCCCAGCTTCTTTTGAAGCAGATGCGGAAGCTTCTAATGCGCTTTATTATTATGAGCCATCAGAAGAGGCTATATTAGCTGACTTGTTGCCACGTGGTGTTGCAACGCAGATCTTCTCTGCTCTGCTCGAAAATGCAGCCTCTGAGCAAGGTGCGCGTATGTCCGCTATGGATAACGCCACGCGCAATGCTGGCGACATGATCGACAAGTTGACAATCGAATATAACCGTTCGCGTCAAGCTGTGATCACCAATGAGCTAATCGAAATCATCTCGGGCGCGGAAGCGCTCTAAGTCCCGGAGTACCGTAAAATGGCAAATGCTAATGGTAAAATTACGCAGGTGATTGGTGCGGTTGTCGACGTTCAGTTCGACGGCGACCTCCCTGCGATTCTCAACGCGCTAAAGACAGACAACAATGGTAAAGAGCTTACTCTCGAAGTAGCTCAGCACCTTGGTGAAAACTCTGTGCGCACAATTGCGATGGATGCGACTGAAGGTCTCGTTCGTGGGCAAGAAGTCACAAACACAGGCGGCCCAATCTCTGTTCCAGTTGGAACAGCGACACTTGGTCGTATTTTGAACGTAACAGGCGAGCCAATCGATGAAAAAGGCCCTGTTGAAGCAGAAGAAACACGTGCGATCCACCAAGACGCGCCTGAGTTTTCTGAGCAAGCGACTGAAGCTGAAGTTCTTGTAACTGGTATTAAAGTGATCGATCTCCTCGCGCCTTATGCGAAGGGTGGTAAAATTGGTCTCTTCGGTGGTGCTGGTGTTGGTAAAACAGTTCTTATTCAAGAGCTTATCAACAACATCGCGAAAGTGCACTCTGGCCTATCTGTTTTTGCAGGTGTGGGTGAGCGTACACGTGAAGGAAACGATCTTTACTATGAAATGATCGAATCAGGCGTTTTGAATCCGGATAATCTTCCAGAGTCAAAAATTGCTCTCGTATACGGTCAGATGAACGAGCCTCCAGGTGCGCGTATGCGTATCGCTTTGACAGGTTTGACACTTGCTGAACAATTCCGTGATGCATCAGGTGCAGACGTTCTCTTCTTCGTAGATAACATCTTCCGCTTTACACAAGCTGGTTCTGAGGTATCTGCGCTTCTCGGTCGTATTCCTTCTGCGGTGGGCTACCAGCCAACACTCGCAACAGACATGGGTGCGATGCAAGAACGCATTACATCAACTAAAAACGGTTCGATTACATCGATCCAAGCGGTTTACGTACCTGCGGATGACTTGACTGACCCTGCGCCAGCAACGACATTTGCTCACTTGGATGCGACAACAGTTCTTAACCGTGCGATTTCTGAGCTTGGTATCTACCCAGCTGTTGACCCGCTCGATAGTTCTTCTCGTTTGATGGATCCACAGATCGTTGGCGAAGAGCACTATAATGTTGCACGTGATGTTCAAGGTATCTTGCAGCGCTATAAATCTTTGCAAGACATCATCGCGATTCTCGGCATGGACGAGCTTTCTGAAGAAGATAAGTTGACTGTTGCCCGTGCTCGTAAGATCCAGCGTTTCCTTTCTCAGCCATTTGACGTTGCGAAAGTATTCACAGGCTCTGATGGTGTTCAGGTTCCGCTTGAAGATACTATTAAGTCATTCAAAGCTGTTATTTCAGGCGAATACGATCACCTTCCAGAAGGTGCGTTCTACATGGTAGGCGGCATTGATGATGTGATCGCAAAAGCTGAAAAAATGGCTGCGGAAGCTGCGTAACTTAACCCGCTAGGAGGCTTTCGATGGCTGATAATGTCCAATTTGATCTCGTCTCACCAGAGCGCAAGCTTGCTTCTGCAACAGTGAGCGCGGTGCAAATACCGGGCGCTGATGGCGACCTTACTGCGATGGCTGGCCATGAACCAACCATCCTAACGCTTCGCCCTGGTCTTGTGACTGCGAGCGGAGCGCAAGGCGATATTGCTTATGTGGTGACTGGTGGATTTGCAGAGCTTTCTGCGACTGGTATTTCTGTTTTAGCTGAAATGGCTCTTCCAAAAGAAGAGGTGACACAAGAAGTTGTGTCAAAACTATTGGATGCTGCCAAATCAGCTGAGGCTTCAGCTACGGGTGAAAATGAAGTAGCCGCTGCGAAAGTGGTTGCTGATCTTTCACAAGTTGCTTCTGAGCTTGGTTTGTCTGCGTAAGCAAAAGTAATATTATTTGAAAGCTCCGCTTTTTAGCGGGGCTTTTTTTATGGGTATATCTTAAAAATGATATATTGTAGAAAAACTGCAAAAATTAAGAACTTAAAGGCGACAAATACAGCCATAATGTTCGATTTGTATAAGTAGGAATGCGCCGAATGACTGAGAAAACTCCTTTAGATATATCCTGTGAGCTGATGAAGGCTTCGCAAGAGGATGACGCGGCGCGGCTACGGTTTTTCGAAAGTGTGGCTGAAACAGAGTTGTTTGTCTTACTTGAGAAAGAACATTCAGGCGAAGAGAAAATCTCGCCATTGATTCTTCCTGTGGAAGAGCAGCAGTATATTCTTGTTTTTGATCGAGAAGAGCGATTGGCGCAATTTGCTCAGGACTCTCAATCAGCATATGCGGCAATGTCGGGGCGTGTTTTGGTTGAGCTGATCGCAGGCGCATCATTGGGGATAGGAATCAATCTCGGCGTAGAAGCGTCTGAAATGCTCCTGCCTGCATCCGCTATTGAATGGTTGAAGACAACATTAGAGGCGGATCCTATTGAATCAAAGGGTCAAATATCTGAAGTATTTGCGCCGCATGGCTTGCCGGAAATTTTCATCACCAGCTTGGACCGAAAATTGGCTCTGACGCAAGGCTTGGCCGATTTTGTTTACCTCGTTGGTGTGCAGTATGAGGGCGGCGTTAGGTCGCATCTTTTGACATTTATCAATCATGTCCCCGGCAGCGAAGATGCTTTGGCGCGTCTTGTTTCCGAGGCACTTATCTTTTCTGGTGTCGAGGCTGGGGCGCTTGATGTTGCCTTTTTCAAACAATCGGATTCAATCTGTGCCTCTTTCGCGCGTTTTGGTTTGCGCTTTGATTTGCCTGTTAAATCTGAGGCTTCAGCTGCGCCTAAGGCCCCTGGCATGGATCCGAACAAGCCGCCGGTGCTTAAATGATTTGTCTATTTCGAACATTATTGGGTTTTGCTGAAATTTCACCCTGCATTATTAATTTATGCAGGGACTAACATTTAGAAATATAATGTTGTAAGCCTTCTACAAGCTTATTATGGCGGTAATTATTGCAATTTGAATATATCTGAAGGAGACAAGGGATGTCTAAACAGGTTTTAATTTTTGATACAACTTTGCGGGATGGTGAACAGTCACCTGGTGCAACAATGTCTCATAATGAAAAGCTGGAAATTGCATCTCTTCTGGATGAAATGGGTGTCGATATTATCGAAGCCGGATTTCCGATTGCTTCTGAAGGCGATTTTCAGGCGGTTTCTGAAATCGCAAAGAACTCAAAAAATTCAGTAATTTGTGGTCTATCGCGCGCGAATTTCAGAGATATTGATCGTGCTTGGGAAGCGGTGCAACATGCCGCACGCCCGCGCATTCACACCTTCATCGGCACGTCTCCCTTGCACCGCGATATAACGGCGCTCAGCATGGATGATATGGCGGATAAGATCCATGAAACAGTGAGTCATGCGCGCAATTTATGCGATAATGTTCAGTGGTCGCCAATGGATGCGATCCGCACTGAGCATGATTATTTGTGCCGAGTTGTTGAAATCGCAATCAAAGCGGGCGCGAATACGATTAACATACCAGATACGGTTGGTTACACGACGCCGAAAGAATCGGCAGAAATTATACATATGCTTTTAGAGCGTGTTCCGGGCGCAGATGATATCATTTTTGCAACGCATTGTCATAATGATTTAGGCATGGCGACAGCAAACTCTCTCGCCGCAGTCGAGGCGGGCGCGCGACAAATCGAGTGCACAATCAACGGCTTAGGGGAGCGTGCAGGCAATACAGCTTTGGAAGAAGTTGTTATGGCGCTAAAGGTGCGCAAGGATATTATGCCATTCGAGACAGGCATTGATACGACGAAAATTATGAATTTATCTCGCCGTGTTTCGCAAGTGTCTGGTTTTGCAGTTCAGCCAAATAAGGCGATTGTCGGAAAAAATGCTTTTGCGCATGAAAGCGGTATTCACCAAGATGGTATGCTCAAAAATAAAGAGACATTTGAAATCATGCGTCCAGAGGATGTTGGGATCGCAGGGACATCTTTACCTCTTGGAAAGCACTCAGGACGCGCCGCTTTGCGTGCGAAGCTTGAAGAGCTTGGATATGATCTCGGAGATAACCAGCTTAAGGATCTATTTGTGCGCTTCAAGGAGTTGGCAGATCGCAAAAAAGAAGTTCTTGATGATGATCTTGTTGCATTAATGCAAGCCTCTGGCGCTGAAAGCCAAAATGAGCATATTACTATCAAGCATTTGCGCGTGGTGTGTGGCTCAGATATGCCGCAAACGGCGGAGATTACTTTGGATATTGATGGCGTTGAAAAACACTGCTCAATCGAAGGCGATGGCCCTGTTGATGCGACATTTAAAGCGATCAAACAGCTTTATGAAAGTCAGGCACGATTGCAGCTCTATCAAGTGTCTGCGGTGACTGAAGGGACAGATGCACAAGCGACTGTGATGGTTCGCCTTGAAGACGATGGTACGATTTCTACAGGGCAAAGCTCGGATACAGATACTGTGCTTGCCTCGGCAAAAGCATATGTAAATGCGCTAAATCGTTTGATTGTTCGTCGTAAAAAGACGGCTCCTGGAAGCGATGTGAGAGAAGTCAAATATACGGATGCCAGCTAAAAATTTGGTCTGGTGAAATTGTAGTTACGGTATTGGGCGCGATACGCTAATAAATTTGGCGGATCGGCGCCCATTGCATAGGGTAAACACTTTTCAAATCAGTGTATGATCCCTATGAATGATAAAAGCTTTAGAATCTGAAACGTCTTGTCGTTTTGTGTAAAATTTAGAATGGAAAATATTTTGGGACTTTTTTCATCAGATATGGCTATTGATCTTGGAACCGCAAATATGCTGGTTTACGTCAAGGGCAAAGGTGTAATTTTGAATGAGCCATCTGTTGTTGCTTATCATGTTAAAGATGGGCGTAAGCAGGTTTTGGCTGTCGGTGAAGACGCGAAGCATATGCTTGGTAAAACACCGGGATCAATTGAAGCTATTCGCCCTATGCGAGATGGGGTTATTGCTGATTTTGATACTGCGGAAGCAATGATCAAACATTTCATCCGTAAAGTTCATAAAAGAACGACGTTTTCAAAACCAAAGATTATCGTTTGTGTCCCACATGGGGCAACGCCTGTTGAAAAACGCGCTATTCGTCAATCTGTTCTCGGTGCTGGTGCGCGTAGAGCAGGATTGATTGCAGAGCCGATCGCTGCGGCCATTGGTGCGGGTATGCCGATCACCGATCCAACTGGAAATATGGTCGTCGATATTGGTGGTGGGACAACTGAGGTTGCCGTGCTTTCACTTGGCGATATTGTTTATGCGCGCTCTGTGCGTGTTGGTGGCGATCGCATGGATGATGCGATTATTTCATACCTTCGTAGGCAGCAAAACTTACTGATCGGTGAGGGGACTGCTGAGCGGATTAAGACAAGCATCGGGACGGCTAGAATGCCTGAAGACGGCAAAGGTTTGACGTTATCGATCCGTGGGCGTGATCTTTTAAATGGCGTGCCAAAAGAGCTTGAAATCAATCAAGCGCAAGTTGCAGAAGCTTTGGCGGAGCCTGTTCAGCAGATTTGCGAAGCGGTTATGGCCGCTTTGGAGACGACGCCGCCTGATCTTGCGGCTGATATTGTGGATAGAGGCGTTATGCTAACTGGCGGTGGGGCGCTCTTGGGAGATCTCGATCTTGCTTTGCGCGAACAAACCGGCCTCGCAATCTCTGTTGCTGATGAGCCTTTAAACTGTGTTGCGATCGGGACTGGAAAAGCTTTGGAATATGAAAAGCAGCTCCGTCACGTGATTGATTACGATAGCTAATCTGGGCATTTATAAGCATCTATTGCGCTGCCATATAAGCGGAAGAAACGATTATGGAGCATGGAACTGATACAACTGAAGAAATTCAGAAGTCCATCGGAAGGCTGTTTTTTCTACTGTTGCTTATGTTTTTCGTGGCAACCTTTGTATTGTGGCGCATAGATAATCCGCGCGCAGAATATTTGCGCGCGCGGGCTTTTGATGTCCTCATCGCCCCTCTTGAAGGGGGGCTCGTGCCTATTCACAATGTTGTGGAAATGGCCAAAGGCTTCAAAAGCTACCAACAGCTTTATGAACAAAATCAGCAATTAAAGCGCGATTTGAAAGAACAACAAATCTGGAGTGAAGCGGCATCGCAGCTCGCTCAGCAAAATGCAAAACTGATTGTTCTTAATAACGTCCAAGTTGATCCAAAGTTGAGCCATATCACCGGCGTTGTGCTGGTTGATAGCGGTTCGCCATTTAGGAAGTCTGTCCGCGTAAATGTAGGTCGCCAAGATGGGATTAAAGATGGTTGGGCGGCAATGGATGGCTTGGGGCTGGTTGGTAGGATTTCTGGTGTGGGTAAAAGAACCGCCCGCATCCTGCTTTTGACAGATACAGCATCGAATGTGCCTATTCTCTTGCAAGAGACAGGGCAAAGGGGCTTTTTATCGGGTGACAACTCTAGCCGACCAACATTAGAATTTTTGGAAAATCCAGAGCAGGTGCGCCCTGGTGATAAAGTGGTCAGCTCTGGTGATGGCGGTGTGTTTCCTGCGGGCTTGCCAATCGGGCAAGTCGTTGTTGGAAACGATCGACGACTTCGCGTGATCCTTTCTGCAGATTATCAAAATATTGAGTTGCTGCGCATTCTAAGAAGTTCTGCGCCAGAAGAAATCACATCTTATGGGGAGCTTGTTGCCCCTCATCACGAGTCTAATGCTGGTGGGGGGAATAATGAGTAGTGGGAAGATTTGGTGGACACGTTTTGTCATTGTCTTCGCCTGCGCGCTGCTGATTTTCTTTCATCTTATTCCGACAGGCGATTACGATAGCTCTTGGCCTCGGCCTGATGTGATATTGTGCTTGTGTTTTTTAACCATTGCCAAACGCCCAGAATACATGCCGTTTTGGCTTGTTGGGTTTATCATGTTTTTTGCTGATATCCTTTTAGGGCGACCATTTGGCCTGTGGACGGCGATTATTTTGCTGGCAAGTGAAGTGTTTCGTAGCCGGATGCATACGGCAACAGAAAGCTCATTCTTAAAAGAATGGCTGACATTCCTCGTCATTTTGTTTTTTATCGTTCTGTCTTATCGTTTGATTTTAATGATGAGCTTTGTGCAAACAAGTGAATTAGGGTATTTTCTGCTTAACATGCTGGCGACTTTCGCGCTGTATCCAATTCTATCCGTTCTTTTCGAATCGCAACATGCTGTTCGGAGATATTTTTTTGAAAGAGATATGCTGTTATGAGACATACTCCGCATGATGTTGAGGTTTCTGCGCATAAAATATCTCGGCGAGCTTTGTTGCTCGGCGCGTCACAATTGACATTTATGGGCGCATTGGGGCTGCGGATGCGGCAGTTGCAGATTGATGAGGCTGAAAAATTTCGTGTTTTGGCTGATGATAATCGTATCCTCACGCAACTATTGGCGCCTGCACGCGGGCTTATTTTTGATCGAAATGGCACAATTCTTGCACAAAACGAACAAACGTTTCGCCTTGTTATTCGTCGCGAAGACTCTGGCGACTTAGTCACTCTTTTCGCTGAATTGCGTAAGCTCATTGATCTGACTGACCAAGATCAAGACCGTATCCGCAAAGAGCTGAAGCATGCAGGGCCGTCTGCGCCTGTGACGATCAAAGATCGTCTAAGTTGGCAACATTTCTCAGAGGTCGCAGCCAATACACCGTCTTTGCCTGGCGTTTCCTTGGAAGTTGGGTTGACGCGTGAATATCCACTCAAAGATGATTTTGTGCATTTAGTTGGCTATGTGGGCACAATTTCACCTTATGATATTTCTCGGATGGACGTTGTCGATCCAATTTATCGCATCCCGAGATTTCAATTGGGAAAATCAGGCGTGGAAAGAACTCTTGAAGAGAGCTTGCGCGGGGAAGCTGGTATTTTGCGCGTCGAAAAAAACGTCCATGGTCGGATCATTCGTGAAATGAGCCGAGAAGAAGGGATTAACGGAGAAAATTTGCAACTTACATTTGACAGTAAGCTTCAAAATTTTGTTCAAGCAAGGCTGGCAGGAGAAAGCGCATCTGCCGTTGTTATTGATATCGAAACGGGGGATGTGATTGCCTCGGGTTCTACGCCAGCTTATGATCCCAATCTTTTTGTGCGCGGAATTTCCCAAAGTAAATATCAAGAATTGCTCAATGATAAATTTCGCCCCCTCCCTTCAAAATCTGTTCAAGGGGCTTATCCGCCCGGTTCTACCTTTAAAATGGTGACAGCGCTTGCGGCGCTTGAAGCGGGTGTGATCTCCGTGAATGAAACCGTCAGATGCCTTGGGCACAGTGAAGTTGGTGGGCGAAAATTCCATTGCTGGAAGCGTGTCGGGCATGGAAATATGGATCTATTTGATTCTCTCAAACACTCATGTGACGTCTATTATTACGATATTGCACAGCGCGTTGGAATTGATCGGATCGCTGAAGTTGGGCGCTTGCTTGGGCTCGGAGAAAGATATGATCTGCCCCTGCCTGGTATGATTTCTGGCCTCATGCCTGATAAGCAATGGAAGCGTGAGAACCGTGGTGCTGACTGGGTGATTGGAGATAGTTTGAATGCCTCCATTGGGCAGGGTTTTGTTTTATCTACGCCTATGCAACTTGCCGTTATGACTGCGCGCCTTGCCACGGGGAGGAATGTCTATCCTCGTATGATCAAAGCGATTAATGGCATTAACGTCGCTCTCAAAGAACAAGAAAATTTAGGCATTAATGAGAACAATTTGCGGGCCGTTCGCAAAGGAATGTTTGAGGTCGTTAATACGCGAAGAGGCACGGCCTATAGTTCGCGCATCGCGGATGATGCGATGATGATGGCTGGAAAAACGGGTACATCGCAGGTGCGTTCTGCTGTGGTTAATAATGATAAAGTGCCATGGGAGCAGCGCGATCATGCCTTGTTTGTCGCTTTCGCACCCTATCAAAATCCAAAATATGCCCTTTCTGTCATTGTCGAACACGGAGGCGGGGGCTCGAAGGCGGCTGCGCCAATCGCCCGTGATATCATGCTCGCGACGATGAACGACGGTTTTCCACCCTTAGAAGCTTATCCTTCAAGGCAGCGGAGGGCAGCGGAAGAACGGCTCAAGCAGTTGGATCTGCGAGAAAGCCCTCTCAATAGTGGGAATACGCAAGCATGAGCTATTTAGAAAGCCGCATCAAAACGGTCCCAACGGGGTTCTCAAAGCTTTTATATTTCCATTGGGCGTTGCTGGTGTTGATCACGAGCGTGTGTAGCGTTGGCTTTATCATGCTGTATTCAAATGCAGGGGGGGCTTTTCAGCCTTGGGCCGAGCCTCAAATGAAACGCTTCGCGCTTGGTATTTGCGCGATGTTTGCCATTGGATTAACGCCGATATATTTTTGGAGAAACATTGCAGGGGTTGCTTATGTCGTAACGTTGTTACTCCTTGTGGGTGTCGATTTATTTGGTGAGACGCGAATGGGGGCTCAGCGGTGGATTGATTTGGGTTTCATCTTGCTTCAACCCTCAGAACTTATGAAAATCTCTCTCGTTATGCTGCTTGCATCATATTACGATTGGCTTCCAATTGAGAAAACCTCTCGGCCTCTATGGGTTTTAGTACCTGTCGTGATGATTTTGGTGCCCGTGTTCCTGACCCTTAATCAGCCGGATTTGGGCACAGCCCTTTTGATGCTGATTGGGGGAGCTGTAGTTATGTTTGCGGCAGGTGTAAGTTGGTGGTATTTTTCGACAGTCATAATGGGATCGACTGGGTTTGTTGCGCTTGTTTTTCTGTCTAAAGGAAAAAGCTGGCAGCTTATCAAAGATTACCAATTTCGCCGGATCGAAACATTCTTAAATCCAGCCAGCGATCCATTGGGCGATGGCTGGAATATTGCGCAGTCGAAAATTGCCCTTGGTTCAGGAGGTTGGACTGGGCGCGGGTTTATGCAAGGCATTCAAAATAGATTAAATTTCTTGCCTGAAAAACATACGGATTTTATCTTTACCACCTTAGCGGAAGAATTCGGGTTTATTGGCAGCTTCTCGCTTCTCGCGCTTTATGCCGGCATCATCATTTTTTGTATTGTCTCAGCAATGCGAAATAGAAATCGCTTTGCGTCATTGCTGACAATTGGGATCGCTTTTGCCTTTTTCCTCTATTTGGCTGTGAATATGTCTATGGTGATGGGGCTGGCGCCTGTTGTTGGCGTGCCTTTGCCGCTTGTTTCTTATGGCGGGTCTTCCATGCTTGTCTTGCTTTCTGCGTTTGGCTTAGTACAATCTGCCCATATTCACCGACCTAGAAGAACTTCGTAATGATCAAAATATTAGTCTCTGCAAAAGATGATGTGCAAGATAGCTACCAGTCACATTTAGAAGCTGAATTGAAGAAAACAGGATTAGAATTCTGCATTCCTTCGCAATATTGCCCGAGTGAAATCGACTATATTGTCTACGCCCCAAATGATCGATTAAAAGATTTTTCCCAGTTCACAAACGTAAAGGCCGTTTTGAGCCTTTGGGCCGGTGTCGAAAAAATCATTTCCAACCCAACACTCACACAGCCAATTTGCCGCATGGTCGATGATAGCATTTCTTTAGGGATGCGGGATTGGGTGGTTGGCTATGTGATGAAATACCATCTTGATATGGACCGTGATTATACGCGCATCCATGGAGACTGGACGCAAAGCGCGGCCCCGCTTGCGCGCGAACGACGCATCGCTATGATTGGCTTTGGTGAGCTGGGGCGCTTTTGTGGGGAGGCCTTGAGTGATCTAGGCTTTGATGTGGTTGGGTGGTCGCGCAGATATAAAGCGCATGATACGATACCTTGTTTTCATGGTGAAAGCGGCCTGAAAGAAGCATTGTCACAAGCTGATATCGCTGTATTATTGCTCCCCAATACCCCTCAAACATATAATATCATCAACGCAAAAACACTGGCGTATTTCCCCAAAGGGGCGCGCATCATCAATCCAGGGCGTGGCAGTTTGATAGATGATGAGGCGTTACTTGAAGCACTAGAGCAGGGCCAGATTGCACATGCGACATTAGATGTTTTCAAACAAGAGCCCCTTCCTAAAGAGCATGTTTATTGGGCGCATCCCAATGTCACCGTAACACCTCACATCGCGGCCACAACGCGGCCTGCATCGGCTGTAAAAGTGATTGTCGATAATATTTTGCGCAGCGAAGCGGGCGGTAAATTATTGTATGAAGTAGACCGTTCAGCGGGCTATTGATCCAAATTGGTTTTCAATTTTGACTGTAGTGACGTAGATCTGCTCGCGAGATGTGCTCATTGCCTATTAGTGAGTTGATTGCTCCTGTAGTACCGCTTCCAAAGTTTGGTGCAAAGAGGCGGCTTTTTGATGCATGACGAACTTGTGTCAAAATTTAGCTATTACGTTTAAGAAAAAGCCTTGCTCATTTTGTGTGAGATCCGTGAGATCGTCTGAGAAATTAGTGAAATTATAGCCTGCGCCTATCTGTGCATTTTCGCCTAGGTGGTAGTAAATTGAGGCCAGAGCACCCGTTTCGGAGAATTTTGTATCGACAGCGTTGAAA
>CALLMA010000060.1 GCA_938008015.1 uncultured Celeribacter sp. | reverse complement strand
CAGGGAAGGTAAGGGAGATATGAGCCATATTGGACATCCTCGTCGTTTTGGCGCCTACGAAAGCGCCCGGTTGCGGGTTAATTTTTGTTCTTTTGGCTTTTGAATGCTCTTATGTCAAGTCGAGCTAAGGCTGCAAACCCTGCAATTATTTCTCGTCTATTAATTTTTTGAGCTCGGTTAAGCGGATTGGCTTTTCAAAGGTGCCAGAAGCGCCTGCTTCCATGAGATCTTTCACAACTGAATCTTCCAAGTAACCCGATAAAATGACAAATTTTGTCTTTATATCATGGCCGCGCAAATATTTAAGAACATCGAGGCCATTGTGACCTTGAAGCGCGTAATCACATAGGATGAAATCCCAGTGGCGGCGATGGATGTTGGGCACTTCTTCTAATTCTTGTAAGCTCGAATAGGCTTCAACTGTATGCCCAAGTGATTCAATCATTTTGATTGTGATTTTTTTCACTATTTCTGTATCTTCAATTAAGAGGACTGATTTCTTGATAGGAGCTTGGGCGCCCTTTGTTTGAGATTTTTGTAGCTTTTCTTCTGCGAGAGGCACGCCTTCTTCAAGTGCGAGATAGATGGTGACAATCGTTCCGTTTTCTTCTTCTGAAGTGATGTTGAGAGTGCCTTTTTCTTGTCTGACAAAGCCCTCCACCATTGATAAGCCTAGACCTGTCCCTTTGCCATTCTCTTTTGTTGTAAAGAAGGGCTCGGTGAGGCGCGAAAGAATTTCTGCGGGAATTATGTCGCCACGATTTTTAACTTCGATAATTCCCGTGATCGCACCTTCTAAAGAACCTTTATTATGATCCACATCGCAATTGATTTCGATTTCACCGCCGTCAGGCATGGCATCGCGTGCATTTAGAATGAGATTTAAGATGCAGCTTTGCAGGGCGGAGGAATCTGTGTGAATCATTCCGTCCTTTAAAATATTCACATTAAGAGTGTGCATTGATCCAATCATGCGGTTCGCGAGGGTTACGGCGCTTTGGATTAATGTACCAAGGGGCACAATTTCTCTTTTTAATTCGGAGCGTCTAGCGAATGCCAAGAGTTGGCTCGTGAGAGATTTAGCATGGAGCGCAGATGCTTCCACTTCGCCTAAAAGTCTACCGCGTTCGGCTTCTGTAATATCTTCCATTTGCATCATTTCAGTGGCGCCAATCACGACTGAGAGCAAGTTGTTGAAATCATGTGCGATGCCGCCAGAAAGCGTGCCGAGAGCGGCAACTTTTTGGTGCTGCTGGCGCTCCATATCAAGCCGAACTTTTTCGGTAATATCACGTGCTAAAAACGCAATCCTATTTTGAGAGATATCGGAATTAATTGAAAATAGGTTTGATTCCCAATGCTTATCTCCTCGAGACCAAGAAGCATCTTTATTTCCAGATTTTTTCAAAGCATCATGTGGAATGATTGAGCGCAGATCTGTGCCTGTTAGTATTTGACTTGGAGATCCAAATTGTTCAACAAATTGAGGGTTTGTACGAAGGATTTCATAGTTTTCGTCACAAACGGCAATAGCGGCAGGAATATTTGCAAAAATTTCACTTGAAAGCGTGCGCTCGACATGGAGGCGAGATGTGCGAGATGCGAGTTCATAGTGGAGCGTGTCTATTTCATCTCCGCGGTTAGAATCAGAACGATAATAATCAAAAGTTGTCAGTTTCTCGCCCTTTTTTAACTTTTCAGTTAAGCGGACAATAGGATCAACAAGGAGTTTTGTTGAGATGGCGGTTGGCCCTAAAGCTCCGACCAATACGATTAAAATGGTTCCAAGCCCAGCAATGATAAGGGGAAGAATGCGGTCGTTGCCGACATGGACGCAAATAATAAGCTCACCGCTATCTAAGCGCTCACCTAAATAATTTTTACCTTCGTAGTTAATCCGAATGACAGGGGTGCACTTTGCTTCTTCTAAGGATGAGATTTTCTCTACAGAAGCCTCATGATTCATATAGTTATCTACATATTGTACATAATCGATATTCGGATGTGCTGATAAAGATTGAAGGATTGTTTGCATGCCTTCATCGTTCACTTGCCATGCAACTCTCAAGATAGAATTTTCCACAGCGTCAATCGAAGTATGCACAGAGCTAATCGCATTATTTTTGCTCATGTAGCCTTGCCATAAGACGGCTCCAAAAAACGTGATACTACCGACGCACATCATATAAGTTAACGTGGCAGCGAATAGATGCTTACGTATGGATTTTTCCGAAGTCTTTTTATGTAGCCATCTTGAATTTATCATGAATTACAATTCTTCAAACTCAGCAATCCGCGGATCAAATACACCAGCTTTTGTCATATAGTCTTCAATCACACCCTTTTCGCGCAAAACTTTCAAGCCTGCATTAATTGTATCAACAAATTTTTGTCCGCCTTGAGGGTGCGTTTCGCTTACCATGTATCTGCGAGCATGCGAGAAGGCGAGTTTAATGCCAGGGATTGGCAGAAATCTTTTGCCTGTGATCTCATCGGTAAAAGACATATCCTCTGTGCCTGAAAAAGGTTGCATTATGACATCACCACGGCTACTTTCGATGCTTCTTAAAATAGAAGCCCAACCGCCGACAACGTTTGTATTAAAGTTTCTCTTTTCAAGAACTTCGATGTCCGCAAACCAGTTTTCGGCAACAACAAATTCTAATTCTCGTATTTCAGATAGATCGCTCAAACTCAGAATATCACTGCGGTCTTCATGGGTATATAGGCCGACAAAAAATTCATCCTCTTTTGTTATGGGATCACTGAGGAGGGTATCTTTTAATGCAAGAGAGTCTTTTGTATCAAAAATGGCAATTGGAAAGCTGGGATTTGCACCGGAGGAAACAGTTTGAATTGACCTCGCAAACGACGTGCTTGCTTTATAGGGTTCAATGTTGATTTTGCAATTACACTCCCCAATAATTGGGGCCATTGTAAATATGACTTGCTCAGCTAAATGGCGATCGAGCCCGTCTTTTTTCACCGGTCCAAAAGCGAAAGGATCAAAGTCTGAAAAATATTCTTGGAGGGCAAGATGATCGATCTTATGACTTCTGACTGTGATGGTTTCCATCTCGTCTTGGGCATGGGATATATTGGGGAAAGATGCAGTCAATGCAACTAAAGTACTAAGTTTCACTCTCTGCATGGTGTTTTTAATAGTCTTTTTTAACATCTTTAAATCTCTTTTAAATGTTTAACAGAAAATTAATCATGCTTAATTGTGTGTTAAATTTTCTGGCGTCTGCAAGAATAATCTAAATAAGAAATTTACTAACAAATCGTTAACCTTCGCCTTAGGCTTTTAATATAAATGAAAAATTCCTTAATTTTTTCAAAAATACGCGCTTAGGTTGTTTTGGGCGAAGCCTCGATTGTAAGTATCTTGGAGGCAATAAAGCGAAGCAATTAGGCCCATCCTATGCCAATATGCTCATGTCATTGTGCGTTAGAAGAAGATGAGGCTCCTTCTAATGTAGATTTTTCCTCGTTTTCACGCGTTTTGTGCTGAGAGATGCCGATATAACCCCCAAAGTGACCAAGCCTATCAAAATCGTTGAAAGCGCATTTATTTCCGGACTAACACCGAGTTTTACCGATGAAAAAATCTGCATAGGTAGTGTGGTCGCCGAAGGGCCCGCTGTAAAGGAAGCGATGACTAAATCATCTAACGAGAGCGTAAATGATAAAAGCCAACCTGAAATAACAGCAGGCGCGATAATTGGGAGTGTGACGGAAAAGAATGCATCCAAGCGCGTGCATCCAAGATCAAGGGCCGCTTCATCAAGACTTTCGTCAAATTGAGACATTCTTGATGAGACGACGACGCAAACATAGCACATAGAAAATGTTGCATGCGCAAGAATGATTGTCATCAGCCCGCGATCAACTCCAATGGAAATGAAGAGTAAAAGGAGCGAAAGGCCTGTGATCACTTCTGGCATCACCAAAGGCGCATAAATCATCCCAGAAAAAAGAGTTCGCCCCAAAAATTTGCCCGCACGTACCAAGACGAATGCAGCCATTGTTCCTAAGACGGTTGCGAGAGTTGATGAAATAATCCCGACGCGCAAGGTGACCCAAGCTGCCTCAAGAAAAGCCTCATTTTTAAACAGCTCGCCATACCATTTTACTGAAAATCCGCTCCAAACGGTGACAAGTTTTGACTCATTGAAGCTAAAGATAATCAAGATCAATATCGGCAGATAAAGAAAAGCAAATCCAAGGCTCAGTGTGACTGTATTAAACCAAGATAGCTTTCTCATCTTTCATGTTCCCTTTGCTTCTCTTCGTTGCGCTGGAATAATACAATCGGAATGAGCAAGATGAGTAAAAGAAAAACGGCAACGGCAGAAGCGATCGGCCAATCGCGATTGGCGAAGAATTCATCCCAAAGCACTTTGCCAATCATTAGCGTACGAGAGCCACCTAATAATGAAGGGATAACGAATTCCCCAATGACGGGGATGAAAACCAAAAAACACCCCGCCGCAATGCCGGGTTTTGCAAGGCGGAGGGTGACAAGCCAAAACGCACTAAAGCGCGTGCATCCTAAATCTTGCGCAGCCTCTAAGAGCGAGCCGTCTAATCGATCTAAAGTCGCATAAATGGGCAGGACCATGAAAGGCAAATATGTGTAAACAATCCCAATATAAACGGCCGTATTCGTATTCAAAATGATGATTGGTTCCGAGATGACTCCCATCCATAGAAGCAGCTGATTTATGAGGCCAGTATTTGAGAGGATCCCCATCCAAGAATAAATGCGAATAAGAAAGCTGGTCCAAAACGGTAAAATGATCAACATAAGCAGCGGGGTGCGCCAATTCTCGGAGGCATTACTCATCGCATAGGCTAAAGGGAAGCCGATCATTAAGGTAAAAAATGTAGCGATTGCCGAGATTTTAATGCTTGAAATATAGGCTTTCCAATAAAGACTATCCTCACTCAAAAATATATAATTTTCGAAATCAAGCTCCGAAAAAAAGGTGATTATTCCCTCGAACCCATTCGATAAATCTAAGCGTGGCGAATAGGGCGGAATAGCCAAAACTGGATCAGAAAGTGATATCTTGAGGATGATCAAAAAGGGCACCAGAAAAAGGGCCAGAAGCCATAAGAAAGGAATGCCGATAAGAAGTTTGCGAGGCCAATTCATCTGCATATCTATTTCGCGAGTATGATGCCGGCTTCATCATGCCAAGAAAGCCAAACATGATCTTCCCAAGTGATGCTTCTTTGCGAGATGCGACGATCATTAACCATTTGTGAGGTGATCAGCTTTTGATTGGGAAGGCGGACAAAATAGGTCGACATATTTCCAGTGTAAGCAATATCTTCAACTTGGCCAAAAATTTTATTGTAGCCTTGGCTCGGTTCTGTTTTCGATATTTGTATTTTTTCTGGCCGAATGGCAAAATGCGCTTGAGTGCCTTTGGTGACATTGCGCTCAAAGCTTCCTCTTATCGGCGTTTGGCTTTCGTCCCAAATGATGGTTGCTCTCTCATTCTCAATATCTTGCACATGCCCGGAAATGATACTTATGTCTCCAATGAAATCAGCGATATAAGTTGAGTTAGGGGCTTCATAAATTTCATCAGGCGTGCCGACTTGCATCAATTTCCCATGATCCATAACAGCAATGCGCGTGGCCATTGTCATGGCTTCTTCTTGATCATGCGTCACGATAACAAAGGTTGTCTCAGTTTTTTCTTGAATGTCCACAAGCTCAAATTGTGTTTCTTGACGCAGCTTTTTATCAAGCGCCCCAAGAGGTTCATCAAGGAGCAGTAGTTTTGGAGATTTTGCTAAAGCACGCGCAAGCGCAACGCGCTGTTTTTGACCGCCTGAAAGCTGATGAGGTTTGCGTTTTGCAAATTTTGTCAGCTGGACAAGGCGCAGCATTTCTTCGACACGCCCATCAATTTCTGATTTCGGCATTTTAGAGCGCTTGAGGCCAAAAGCGAGATTGTCCGCAACACTTAAGTGCGGAAATAGCGCGTATGATTGAAACATCATATTGACCGGACGTTTATTTGCCGGCACGCCTTTCATATTGTGCCCATCAATCTCGATCGTGCCTGTGCTGGCTTCTTCAAACCCCGCTAACATGCGCATCAATGTTGTTTTGCCACAGCCAGACGGCCCTAAGAGGGCAAAAAATTCTTTTGGGTAGATTTTAAGATCAACATTATCGATCGCACTGAAATCACCATAAGTCTTACTCACATTTGAAAACGATATTAACGGTTTGCTTGTGCCATCTTGCCAAGGTGCGAAATGATGGGGGGTAAGAGGTTTGGTGTGGTTCAATTCAGGTTGTCCTTACAGTTGCTTCTGCCGAAATAGCTCCAGCAGAAGCATAATAGTTATATTCCAGAGATAATTTTTGTCCAAAGCCGTGTGACGGAACGCTGAAGCCTTGGCCCATATGGATCTGTCGTGAACAGATTGTTTAACGTCGCCTCATCTGGGTAAATAGCGGGATCCCCAATCACATCCTCTTCTAGGAATTCTTGTGATGCGAGGTTGCCATTTGCATAATAGACATAGTTGGAGGCGGCGGCTGCATTTTGCGCATCAAGCATGAAGTTGATGAATGTATGCGCAGCTTCTGGATTTGGTGCATCGGCTGGAATAGCGAATTGATCAAACCACATCAAAGCGCCTTCCTTTGGTGAGCGATATGCGATTTCAACGCCGTTATCTGCTTCATCTGCGCGGTCGCGCGCTTGTAGAATGTCCCCTGAATAGCCGACGGCAACGCAAATATTACCATTTGCGAGCGCATTGATATATTCAGCGCCATGAAACTTGATAACATAAGGCGCAACCTTACTCAAAACAGCTTCAACTTTTTCAATTGTCTTTATGTCTTGAGAATTAGGATCTTCACCTAGATAATTTAACGCCGCAGGGAACATTTCTGAAGGTGTATCCAAGAAATGCACACCGCATTTTGCGAGTTTTTCCATGTTTTCAGGATCAAAGATTAAAGCCAAAGAATCTATGGGTGCATCCTCGCCTAAGACTTCTTTTACTTTAGGTAAGTTGACGCCAATGCCTGTGGTGCCCCACATGTAGTTTACAGAATAGGCGTTTTCAGGATCATAGCGCTCAGTCCGTGTTTCAATAACATCCCAAGCGTTTTTGATATTCGGGAGTTGAGATTTATCGAGCTTTTGAAAAACCCCAGCAGAGATTTGGCGCTGCAAGAAATTATTCGTCGGAACGACAACATCATAGCCAGAGTTACCTGCCAAGAGCTTTGTTTCTAAAAATTCATTACTATCAAATACATCATAGATTAATTTGATGCCTGTCTCAGCTTCAAATTTCTCTAATAAAGCCTCATCAATGTAATCTGACCAATTATAAACACGAACTTCATTTGCAAAAGCTGTATTTGCTAGCAATGTAGCAGCCACCAAAGGTATCGTCGTTTTCATATAACTTCTCCATAATCCCTTAGCTCCTTTTACTTGTTATCAAAAACGCTTCGCAAGTCTGATTTTACATATTTGTTAAGTATATTGACTTGCCAGCGCATTTAGCTCTGAGTTTGCAAAATGGCACAAAAAAGCATCAAAATTTGCCGATGTTCAGGGATATGGCGTTTGTGAATATGAAATATTTATTCAGCAGGGAAGCGAAGGAGCCCAATGTGGAAGCTCAAAAGTGAAGCGCGCTGATGGGGTAAATCGTGGTAAATGGTCATTGGGGCCTTTTAGCTGGCCCCATGGGCGTCGAATATTTGTCCAACTTGGCGTGTCTCCAAAGCAGAACTTCGTATTTGCTGTTAGGCCTGCGGTAAAGGCTGTTCCAGATAACTGTTCGCCATATAGGCCGTAGTTACATTTTTGAGGAGAGTTGATGCCTTGGGGCAAAGCGCCAGGGAGGGCTTCTGTTTCGAAGGTATTACCGAAGCCCGACATATAGTTTGGTTGAGTTTCAGCAAGTGAATCTGAGCTTAATGTATGTTTGATGTTGTGATCAGAGGGCATAGGGGGCTCGTAAGTTTGGGTAAGTTTTTCTGGGTATGAATGGTCTTGAAGAATATCTTTATGGAGAGTGGATGAAGAAAACGGAGAAGATCGGAAAAAGGAATAGTAAAGACAGGCGTAGTAAGTCTGCGATCCAGAAGGGAAAAATGCCCTTGAAGATCGTGGCAAGTGGTACGTCATTCAGGACGGAGCGTAGTACAAATACATTCAGCCCAATGGGCGGCGATATAAGGCTTATTTCTGTCACGACTATAACTAAAATACCAAACCACACTGTGACTGAAAATTCTGATGCTAAGAATGAATTCCCAAAATCTAAAGACAGAACTAAAGGGTAAAAAATTGGGACCGTGAGTAAAATCATTGAAAGGCTTTCGAGCACTGCCCCTAGAAGAATATAAATCAGTAAAATGATAAATACGACAACAAAAGGGCCTACATCTAAGCCGCTGATCCAGATCAATAAGGCATCGGGAAGCCCTGCGAAATTGATGAAGTTTGAGAATATTTCAGCTCCAATCACGAGAGCAAAAATCATCGCGGTGGTTTGGGCGGTATCAAGGCAGGCATCGTAGAAATTTTTGAGCGTTAGTTTGCCGCGCGCCGCTGAAAGCAGCAAGGATATGAGCGCGCCAACGCCTGCAGCTTCTGTTGGTGTGAAAATGCCACCGTAGATCCCGATGATTATGACCAAGAATAGAGTTGTGACGGCGATCACACCTGTAATATCTGAGCGCTTCAGGGGAAGGGAGCGTTTTGTCTTGGGCGCATTATGTGGATAGAGGTGCACATAGATTGTGATGGCCAATAGATAGAAAAGAACGCCAATGATGCCCGGAATGATGCCAGAGATAAAGAGCTTTCCGATATCAGATTCAGTGAGTAGACCATATATAATCATCACAACGGAAGGGGGGATTAAGATGCCTAATGTGCCCCCTGCAGCGATTGAACCCGTTGCCAGATGATCGGAATACCCCAATTTTCGCATGCTGGGCATGGCGACTTTCGACATTGTTGCGGGCTGTTGCTAAAGAAGAGCCGCAAACAGCAGAGAACCCCCCGCAGGCAACGACAGTCGACATCGCGAGGCCGCCTTTAAAATTGTGTAATAGGCGGTGCGATGAGACAAACAGAGCGCCAGAAATTCCTGAAAAGGTGAGAAGGTTTCCCATGAGAACGAAGAGCGGTATGACTGACAATGTGTAAGATAGCGGGATATCAAGAGCAGCGTTCCCCGCGAGCCTAAAAGCAGAGTCCCAACTTCTTAGAAGGCCATAGCCGATTATCCCTACAATCATCATTGAAAAAGCAATCGGTATTCTCAGCCCTATTAAGATGAAGAGTGCCGCAATGCCTGTTAAGGATTCAAACATTGTGATCGCCCTTTTTGAAGGAATATTTGACCGTTGAGAGGATACAAAAACTCGCGCCAAACATCGCAAAATAGGCTGCGTATTGGAGTGCAATACCCAAGGCATCCGTTGTGCTATCTCGCTTAGTATATTTTATGGCGTGCTCATAAAATTCAATGGCAAAGACGGTAAATACCAATGCGATAGAGAGTGTCGCTAAAAGGGTCGCAACTGTTTTTGATAATTTGGATTTGGGCTGCCATATTTCAACTTCAATATGCGTTTTGGACAATGTGGCTAATGGCAAGGCTGTATAGATAAATAATAACAATAAAATTTCAGTTATTTCAAACGCCCCGCCAATCGGCGCGTTGAAGAGATATCGAGATACAACATCAACGCTCGTTAAAATCACCATGGCGGAGATGATGAGGGCGCAAGCCCATCCTATAATGGATTTTAGGTGATGTTGGTTCATGAATAAAATCACTTTGTTCTGGATGCTTATACTTATTGAGCGAGCTCGCGAAGTTTCTTTAAGGCGCTTTGGCCATCAAATCCTTGTTCTTGTATTTGATCTGCCCATGTTTTCTCGGCTATTTCTGCAAGCTCTTTAATCTTAGTGAGAACGGCGGCATTGGCCTCTTGCGTTTGCACATTGGCTGAGGCGGCGTGAGCAAGGCCTATATTATCCGCATCATTCCAGACGCTGCCAGCGCGCTCGGCTAAAGCAGCGCCTGAAATCTTAGAAATCGCAGCGCGATCTTGCTCACTTAGCTCCTCCCAGCGCTCTTCATTCATAACCATAAACCAACTTGTATTATAAAGCCCCCCTGGTACGGTGAGTGTATTGGAAAGATGATCTGAAAGATTGAATGCACTTAAAGCTTCACTTGGAAATGTAACCCCATCAATAACGCCAGTAGACAATCGTTCAAAAACATCACTGGGCCCCATAAATTGAGTTGTTGCACCTAAATCAGCAATGAGCTCTGAGACGTAACCGCCAGGCACTCGGATTTTTAATCCTTCAAAATCTTCGGGAGCTTGGATACTTCTTTGATTGTTATGAAATTTTCCGGGGCCATGGACCCATAGGGATAAAAGCTTTGTGCCCTCGTGTTCTTGAGCGGCATCTAAATCTTCGGAATAGACTTTCCAGTAGGCATTGGATGTTGCTGCAGCGTCATCTCCAAGAAAGGAGAATTGGCCAATGCGCGATCTTAGAAAACGGTTATCTCTGGTGAAAGAATGAAGCCCATAGGTTATATCGGCGTCACCATCAGCCGCTAAATCGAAATGTGCGGGGGGTGGGCCTAGGGGGCGTTGGAGAACTCGAATGCTCACGCGACCTTCAGTTGCGGCTTCGACGTCTTCAGCCCATGGTTTTATTACATGCGTCACGATGAGATGTTTGGGTGGCAGCCATGAGGAAAGAATGAGTTCATTTGCAGATACTGAAGGGCTCATCCCAAATGAGAGTGCGAATACTGCGATTGCGACAGATCGTTGTTCAAACACCTTAGACATTTTGCCCCCTCCCCAAAAAAGGCTCCCATAGCGTTGATGTAATCTTGAACGAACCGCTACGGCTTAGTTAGGCTAAAGTTTCATTTGAAACTAATTTTCTTGTAGATTAACTACATTATAAGCTTGAATTATTAACGATTTTTTAAACTAAGAATTAATAAAGATTAAATTTTTACAATGCGGCGGGCCAGTGTCGGAATCCGTGCCCAAAATAGCTACTTGTTTCAATCTTCATGATTTTTTCCTTATGAGGCGCGCGTCTTTTATAAGCATGTTAGCGATGCTGTCGCGCAGGTTTATGTTCAAGAATATGACATGAAGCCCCATGAATGGCGTACATTAGCAAATTTAGGAATGTATGAGCGTTTAACGCCTGCACAAATTGTTCAACACTCAAATATGGATAAGGTGAGTGTGAGCCGTGCTCTCGCGGCCTTAAATAAGCGGGGTTGGATTTCATCTGAAACAAACGCGCAAGATGGGCGCAGTCGCGTCATTTCTATTTCAAAAACGGGTAGAAGGGTCTTCGATCGATTGGTGCCAATGATGCTGGAGGTGGAAGACCATCTGCTTCGAAATTTAGATGAGGGCGAGAAAAAAACGCTCAATAGGCTTATGAGAAAAATATATATCGA
>CALLMA010000059.1 GCA_938008015.1 uncultured Celeribacter sp. | reverse complement strand
CGGAAAAGGCCCAAGCCATCCATGGTAACAAGTGCTCTGGGCAAGTATCTACATTCCAAAGTTCAGAAATTGGCCGTTCTAGCCCTTGCAGGGGTTCGGCCATGGTGATCTCAAGCGCCCGTTCTGTGGAGCTGACATTGGGGGGAAGGAGATGTTTAAATTCAGACATCGCGGCCTCCTATGGTGACGGTGATGCTGTTGCAAAAGGCTGCGGTGTCGCTGCCGATTTCGAGGGATTTTGTGGGCGAAATAAGGTGCACATCTTGCACACCTGGCTGATAGAGAGCCGCGTGTAACCCCGCAATGGTAATGTCATGACCCAAGCGATGGTGTTCTCGTACAAAGTCACTCAGCGCCTCTAGCGCTGCCATACGCACCAACTCCTCATCAGGACCATCATATAGGGTCAATTCGGCCTCAACTGCGTAAGACTGGACCTTGGCAGATTCCACGAAAACATGATCTGTTAAAGGCCGACGCAAGGCTATTGTTGTCTCGACCTTTTGCAAAAGACTAGCATCTGGAGTGCCAATACCAAGGGTCGAAAGCACAATGATACGCACCTCGCCCGGGGTGGGTGTCTCTAAGATCGACACATCTTTGACCGCAGGTGAGGCGCTCAAGCTCCAAAAGACATAGGAACCAATTGATCCAGCTGTCGTAAAGCCTTCTGAGGCCAATTGAACCCGTGCGCGCAAACGTGCATCATCCTCAAGAATCTGCTCCAAAGGCGGGTTGACGCTATCATCGGCCTCTTGCACCACAAGGCGTTCAACGCCGTAAAAGGCTGCGAGGTGATCCAGAACAGCGCCTTTGGCAAAGGCCAAAAGATTACCAGCCCCCGCATCTTGCACAGCCGCGCGCAACAGCAATTCGCGGTAACTGTCCTCTTGCAAAAGCTTGACCAGTGGTTCGCTTTCCAACTCCAAAACGGGTGCAAGATGCGGGGCCAATTCGATCAAACGGGCTTTTCGCGCCGCAAAGATTGTCTCAAAATCAAGCTGCTCGATGATCACCGGCGCAGGTAAGCGATCCAAATTGATGGCTGTGAAACTCATATCACCACCCCATCAAGGCGAATTTCTTGGCCATTAGGCAGATATTGCCCTTCAAGAGTGACGGAAATGCGCCCTTGTTCTAAGGGTTCAGACAAAGGCTCAGCTTGCACACGGGTGACGCGCAAACGCGGTTCCCATTTGCGCAAAGCATCGACGATGGCCGCATAGATCAGCGCCAAAGTCAGGGGTGTAAGATTGGCATCAATCAATTCAAATAGACCGGAGCCATAGTCACGGCGCATCACACGCGATCCAAGCGGCGTGATCAAAATATCACGCACTGATTGGTGCAAATGTTCCAAGCCATCAAGGCTGCGCCCTGTATCTTTATTCATCCCCAGAACAGTCATTGCGGTTTCTTCGTTAAAGCTAGTCCAGGCACAACGCCGCCATGGACATGGTTGATAAGGCTGATCCCATTGGCGATCACATCGCCATTGACATTGATGTTGCCAGGGGCGGTGATGTTGACCGCGCCGCCTTTGATTTCAACGGTGACGTCATCAGGATAGATCGTGCGATACGTGCGCGCCTCAGCGCTTGCCGTGTTGGTGCCATTGGCCAAGGCGCAAACAATAACCCCTTGGGCCATATTGCCGGATGTGGAAATCACCAAGACCTCTTCACCAACGCTATAGCCCCAGCTTTCATGCGCGTCGCCCGCACGGCCAGTGCCCATGCGCAGCCATCCTGTGAGCAACTCACCAACGCGCACACGCGCCTTTGGCGGGTTTTTATAGTTGACTTCTTCCACCACGCCCATTTGGGCAATGTTGGCAATGCGGCGGTCATGTTCGGTGCTATCAAAATCCCTCATGTATCACCGCCAATCGGGTCCACATAAGCCGCCTTGTTGTCCTCTCCAATATGGGGAGGCTGCCCAGCCAATATCTGAGGGCGCTGCGCGGGTTCTTCGTGCAAACCAAGCGTGCCTGTGACGTCGAAACGCAAGGCGCTGGCCACATCTTGATCACGAATAGTGTCACGCCATTCAATCAAGACAATTCTGGCTTTTTCGCTTAAACTGCCAATTTCTGTGGCCTCATCAAAGGGCAGGAAAACAGGAGAAGAAACCAAATTGGCGATGAGAGGTTCAACCTCAAGTGTGTCTATAGCATCCGCGCGTAACTCTGCGCGCACAATGCCCTCAAAATCAGTGCGGCGCTCCCAATCGCCCTCATGCCCACCGGCTGAGGTGAATTTGAGCTGTTCAACCATCACCACAACGGCAACGTGATCCCATACCGTCACCACTGCCTCAGGCAGATTGGCAAGCAATCGGGCTTTCAACTCATCAGAAAGGCGGGAGCGCAGGCGCATGAAAATTCCTTAAATTGCAGTGAGCCAAATGGTGTCCGCACTCACTTGGCCTTGAGTTTCATCATCTGGATTGTCGGGTGTGACTTTAGCCACAAGCTCTTCAAACCGGCTCATCAATGCTTTGACTTTCGCCTCGACCTCATCGGCATCTAAAAAGCGGTATTCCACCGAGCCTTCCAAACGCCCAACCTTGGCCGCCCCATCAAGAGCGAAGGTGTTTAACCAGGGAAAGACGCTGGCCAAGGCGCGCACTGTGAGCGCCTCATGCCATTCTTTTTCCAAGCCCAAAGGTGTAGCACTCACACCGGACAAACGCGACAAATCACGCTCAGCAACGCCGATGTGTTTGTTCAAAAGAGCTTCAGGCACTTCATTTGGAAGATTTGCAAAAACTCTGATATCCGCCGGTGTAATGCTTGCACTCTCAGGCATGGTTTACTCGCCCAAAACCGCGAAAGGTTTGACCGCGATCTCAAAATCGAAAGACATATCAAACGTATATTCAAGCGCACGGCGGCGGTTGTGATAGGCGCGGTTGCGCTCAATCGTTGTATGAAGCCCGTGAATGAGGTTTTTCAAAGGCGTAAACATAACCTTGCCTTGCGGGAAGTTCGGATGCGCTTCGATCATATGGCCACGGAAACGGCGCGCAGGAGAGCCACTTTGGACCTCATGGCCCGTCACCGGAGCATTGATCTCTTCACCATATTCATCCGCATCCGCCAAATTCATGACAAAGACAGAGTTTGACAAGGCGCGGTGATCTTGCTTTTCTTTGATTGCCTTGAGGGTTGCAATCCAACCATCGGTTGGCGCATCAATGGTGACTTTAGGGCATTTGGACGACTCGCGCGCGATTTGAAGCCAGCCTTTGTTGAGGTGCAAAAACTTCTCTTCGCGATCTGCGCCAGCGCCATCATCCGCGATGCCATTAAAGCCCAAATCGACAATATCATTGCCCAAAACAGTGTTGAAACCCTTTTCGATTTCTTGCTGTAGGGCCGGATTGTCTTTGTTTTCACGCAGAAAATCCAACGTCAATGTCGCGAACAATTGCGCATCAAGTGCGGTGAGTTTACACCCGCCTTCTTCCGCTGATGTCAGCGCATCCGCATCGGGTTCCGTGCCTTGGGCTACGCGCACCAATTGGCGGCGCAAGATATCCATGACATCCACAAGGCGTGTCAATTTGCTCATGCGCACAGTGGTGATTTTAGACAAAAATCCATCTTTCCAAAGCATGGAAATAAGCTTTTGCGCTTGCTGCGGTGTCAATGTGCCGCCATTTGCAAGGTCTGTCGGACCAATGAGCGACTTGGCTAAGGCAACCGTGTCGTCAATGCGGCCATGTTGTGGGTGATCAATGATCATGTGAAGCTCTCCTCATGGGCACCCGTACTTGGGGCGGTTTCGGTTGCGCCTTTGGCCAAGGCTTTGACAACAGCATCATCAATCTTTTGATCGATGCTTTTCTCTTCGCTGTTGGTATCGCCAACCGCTTTAGCCATGGCTTTGGCGATTTTGGCGTCCAAATCCTCGCCATCAGGCGCAAGATCAGGCACATCAATGCCATTGGCTTTCAAAAGCTCTTTGGCTTTTTGCAGCTCTGTTTCGCTTGCCTTGGGGGCAGGATCGCTAGCCGATGGGTTTGCATCCTTGAGCGCATCGGGCAAAACGCTTTTGAGCGTTTCGGCCACCAGCGCTTGGACCTCTTCTTTGGTCATATCAGTCTCCTCGATAGGGTCTTGGTGGGGCGCGCCAGTTAGCGCTTTGATGAGACGTGCGATCATACCGACCTCAGCGTCTTTTTCGGTGTAGCGGTGTTGCGCGGGATCGTTTTCGCTTGGCTCCATGCGCGCAATTCCAGCCAAGGAAATTCCAGTCAGCTCACCGGATTTGAGTTGTTTCCACAAATCAGGATCGCCAACTTGAATACCAACGGCCCAAGCACCCTCAGGCTCATCAGAAAAAAGCGGATCGCCTTTGCGGATCAGCCAACTCTCAGCCACATAGGCCATTTCACTGGTGAAAGAATGCTCGGTATCAATATTCTTGAGGCGACCTTCGCGCATAAATTCGGCTTGCGCTTTGCGGATCGTGTCCACATCCGCACTGTCGCCATGCGCATCCTCTTGATTGGGTGCATAAACCACGCCATAGGCGCGCATCATGTCATCATTCTTGATCACCAAATCAAAGGCGGCAGGGCGCTGGCCTTTGTCGTGTTTCAAGGTCAAGCCTTTGCCTGTGGCAGGTGTCGCCACCAGCGAAAGAAAGCTGACAGAAAGGTCTTTGAGCTTAGCCAATGCAAGGGCCTCCTTTGTGTTTCAATATGTCAGGATTTGGCCCGACAGAGATCATGGCATCCTCCCAAAATGTCTTTTTTGATGGTTGTTCCAACAATTTCGATAAAACACTCTTGCCTCATCCGTTAATGCCGTGCCAGATAGGGGAAAGGATTGTGGTTTATAGGTAAACTTTCAGTCACTTAGGGGGATATTGCCGCCGTAATTTGCGCGCTATCCCTTGTCTCATGAGCAATGAGACAAACACCACCACAACGCCCCAAGACAATACCGAGACCGCCGCCTCTTCTTCTCAAGATGCGGTGACAATATCGGTTGAGAAATCCATCATTGATGGCTTGCTGTCCTCAGGCTCCCAAGTGGGGCTTGATGGGGAATATCTTTGGCCAATTCCTGTGCAGAGTTTGGCCAATCTCTATCGTGCCAGCGCAGAACATAGCCGCGCCATCCACGTCAAAGCCGAAGGCGCTTTTGGCGGTGGTTTACTTGGTGAGGCGGATCGTATCGAGGAGCTGTGCGACACGGGCGCAACCGACCTTTTTGTGCTTTTGGATTTGGACCTTGGCACCTACGGAAATGCGTTTTTGCAAATTATTCGATCACGCGACGGGGAGCGTATCATCGGTCTAAGGCGTTTACCCGCCATCACCATGAGCCGATATCGCGATGGTTTTCTCCAACGCATCACAAAACCCAATGGAGAAAGAAAAAAAGAAACATTTAGCGCCCGTGAGATCGTGCATTTGCGCGATGGCTGCCCTCATGGGAAATACTATTCTTTACCTTCTTGGATTGGGGTTGAAGGTATGTTGGAGTTGGCTTTGGCCGCCACACGCTACAACGCTTCGTTTTTCAAAAACAATGCGATCCCCGAATATGCGATCACCTTCAAAGGCATTACACCATCAGCGGATCAGAAAAAAGCAATTCAAGAGTTTTTCCGCAATGAGCATCAAGGCCTAGACAACGCCCATCGCACCCTTGTGATGTCCACGGGGGATGAAGGCGAAATCGATATCAAGCGCCTCACAAGTGATGTCAAAGATGGGGATTTTCTTAAGCTGATTGATGCATCGCGTGACCGTGTTCCCGTTGCCCATGGCACACCACCGCGCGTTCTTGGGATCATGAGCGCTGGCCAGCTTGGCGGAGGCGGCGAAGCCACGGGGCAATTGTTCATATTTGAGCACTTAACGCTCAAGCCAAAGCGGCGGCGCATGCTGGATCAACTACGCCCCTTGCTGCGTGAGCTTGGCCTCAAACCTAGCAATGACGAAAAGGCCATTGGTGAAGGTGAAATCGCCTTTCGTCCAATCGATCTCACGCCCCCCAAAGAAGAGCCAAAGGATTTGCCATCCTTGGTGGGTACAGGGATTTTATCGATTGATGAAGCGCGTGCCCTGTTGCCCGAAATCGCCAAACTCTCACAGAGCGGCTCACAAGGTACAGGAGTGCCTATTGAGCGCTCAGCAACGGGCACCTCAATGGATGCGCTTGTTGCGCTCCTGGCGCGATCCTAGAGGGGCTGTGACGCAATGGCAAAGCAACTCTTAAACCAAAACACTCTCTCAGGGGGCAGAAAAGGGCCATCAAGCCCCTCTCAGCACCCTTCACCCAAAAAGAGCGCCAAGGACTCTCAGAGCGGCTCTCTGAGCCTCTCAGGGGCATCTAGGGCGATAGGTCGGCCGCCCAAGTTCACCCAAGCTCAAAAAGAGGATGCACTCGCGCGCTATCTGGCCGGTGACAGTACCAGCGAAATTGCCGCCGTGATTGGTTGTTCAATGCGCACAGTGCGCGATTGGGCCGCCAAAGGCGATTGGGGCAGTGATTTGCGCAAAAGACGCGAGACCGCTGAGGGAATTGAGACGCAAATTCATCGCCTTAGCCGCGTCAAACGTCCAAGCAATGCTCAGGCGCAACGCCTTGCCATGCTAACAAAATCATTGGATCGCCTCAAGAAATCGCAACCCAAACCCAAGCCGCGACCAACCGTTGCAAATGCGGTCTCAGCTGAGGCTCTGGCGCGTGTGCTTGATCCTGAATATGGGCTGTACGATTACCAAGTCGAATTTATCCAAGATGAAAGTCGCTTTCGCATAATCTTGAAAGCGCGCCAAATTGGGTTTTCCTATGTGGTTGGCTTGGCGGTTCTATTGGGCGCAATGGCTGGACGCCCTCAAATTGTAGTCTCCGCCTCTGAGCGCCAAGCCCAAATCATCTTGGCCTATGTGCGTCATCATGCGGGGCGGCTGGATGTTCTCATCGAAGAGGACAAAGCCAATGAATTGACCATCATGGGCACAAAGATCGTTGCCATGTCCACCAACTTTCGCACTGCGCAAGGTTGGCCTGGTGATGTGTGGCTTGATGAGTTTGCATGGGTGCGCAATCAGCGCATGCTTTGGGCCGCTGTCATCCCATCCATCACCGCAATGGGTGGCCGTGTCACAGTGTTTTCAACGCCGTTTTTGCCCGGATCGCTCTTTTGGGAAATCGCCACCAATCACAAAAACAAACATGCCCATTGGTCGCGCAAAACCATCACCATTGAGGATGCCATCAGCCAAGGCATGCCTTTACCTGGGGGCCTTGATGAGCTGCGCATGCTCTTTGATAGCGAAAGCTGGGCCATGTTCTATGAATGCCAATGGGCCGAGAATGGCGCGGCGCTCTTGTCATGGGAATTGCTGCACTCTTTGACCGAAGAACGCATCTTGAAAAGCAACTATGGCCGTTTGCGCGGCGGGGTCGATGTGGGCCGGATCAATGACCGCACCGCAATCGCCTTGGTTGGCCAAGAGGTGGATGGCAAGAAATGGAAAGAGCGCTATGCCTTGCTCCATCACGAAATGCACAAAGGCATGAAGTTTGATGCGCAAAAAGCCACCATCCATGAGGTGGATGGGCGCTTTGATATTGAAAACTGGAAAATCGACAAAACCGGCCTTGGCATGCAGCTTTCAGAAGAGTTGCACAGCGCCAATCCAGAACGGTTTGAGGGCGTGTGGTTTTCCGCGCAGCGCAAGTCAAAGTTGGCTCTCAACATGCTCAAATTGGCCGAAGAGCGCCGGCTTTTGCTGCCCAATAATCCCGATGTTTTGGCGCAACTGCACTCCATCCAAAAGATCACCAGCGGCACCTCGATTAAATATGATGCAGAGCGCAACGATGAAGGCCATGGAGACCTCTTTTGGGCCGTTGCCTTAGCCGCTGACGGACGGGCAAGACCAGGCGGTGGCGCTGGTGGATTGGGTGTTGAGGTGTTGTCATGAGTGTTAATTTGCACAGCATTTGCAGGAGCTTGCCATGAATTTGCAGCGCATCACATTGCAAGTGGCCGAAAAGCTGCGCGAGATCGCAACCCGTCAAGGCAATGTGCCTTTTGACAAAGGCGATTTACGCAAATCGCATGTTGTTGAACCTTCTGGGACAGAGAATGCCATTTTGTCAGCTAACACGCCTTATGCGCGCGCCGTGCATGACGGACGACCCGCCCAAACCATTAAACCCAAACGCAAGAAAGCTTTGATCTGGAAAGGCGCAAGAAACCCCGTCAAGGCTGTCAAACAACCCGCGCGAAAGGGCAATCCTTGGTTGATCAGAGCTGTTGATGAATTGGAGCGCGAAGGCCTTGGCTTTTTGGCTCCAGAGGTGGGCCAAGATGTGGCCGATGAGTTGACAGCCGCCTTGCGCGCCAAGGGCCTTTCTGTGCGCCAAAAATAAAAAATCAAACCCAAATCCAACACAGCCAAAGGAGTTCTCGACATGGCCAAAAAAACAACCGATCAAAAGAAAACCGCACCCAAAAAGGCGGCTGAAACAAAAGCGAAAACAACCGCGCAAGACGCGACTGAAAACAGCACACAATCAAATGACGTCACGAAAAACGCACCCAACACGGCACCCGATAATAAAAAAGACAATGTTCCAAGCGTCTTTGATCAAGCCTTGCAGTTTGTAACACTTGCGCATGCTCAAAGTGCCAATATTGAGCACGCGCGCGCTCTTTGGGATCACTTCGGATGTGAGGCAATGGCACCCAAATTGGCCACCGCTGTTTTGGATTGCGCAATCGCTCAAGGCTCAAAAATCACGACTATTCTTTTGAGCAAGTTGGGCATCGCTTTTGAAGGTGATGAAATCGATCATGCCAGCCTTGAAGCCCTACAAGAGCAAAGTGATGAGACCTTGGTGATCAAATTCCTGTCTTGGCGTCTGCGCCGCTATGCCTTCACTGGCAATGCGCCATCCAAGATGCGCATGTGGTCTGAGCACATTTTGAACCTTCAATCCTTTGTCTTGAGCGACCTGCAAACAGAATAAACCGCAAAGCTACCACCCCTAAATTCGAAAAGGACATTCTCATGAAACTCATAGCCAATTGGAAAACAGTGGCCTTGCGCGCCCATAGCATGTGGGCTTTCTATGCCAGCCTCTTTTGTTTACTCTTGCCCGAAATTATCTTTTTTCTGTGGCGCATCGACACCAACCCGCGCATTTGGTGGATGATTGGTGTCGCCTTGTTGATCTATGGAATTTTAGGGCGCATTTGGGATCAAGGCATTGATCGCACAAAGATGCAATCCCCTTGGATCATCGGCGTTCTTGCGCTTGGTTTGGTAGCGGTTTTGGCCTTTGAACATGGCGGGACGCTCTCCAAAGCCAGTTTAGAACCCGATCAAGAGCAAACACACTCAATCAGCTCAGCACAGTCAAGCGATGCCGCCTTCTTGGAAGTGGCCGTGCCTTTTGTTGGTCGCTGGGAAGGGCTGCGATTGAATGCTTATCTTGATATAGTTGGCGTTCCAACGGTTTGCTATGGCGAAACCAAGGGCGTTCAATTCGGCGATAGCTACACAAAGGCGGAATGTGACGCCATGTTGGCGCGCGAAATCCTCTCATATCGCGACCGGCTCCGATCTGCCTTCGCGCGTGATACCATTGTCAACCGCCTTCCCATTCCTCGTGACGTGGCATTCACAAGTCTTGCCTACAATGTGGGTGTTTCTGGGACCGCAAACAGCACCGCTGTGCGGCGTTTGAATGAGGCCAATGTGACAGGGGCTTGCACCGCGTTGGGCTGGTGGAACAAGGCCGGTGGCCGTGTTGTGCGCGGCCTTATCAACCGGCGCAGCGAAGAAACCACGCTTTGCATGCAAGGGGTGACATGATGTTGAAAACAAAAACGCGCATCAGCATTTTGGCCCTCTTGTTGGGGCTGTTCTTGATGCTGGGCGCGCAACTTTATCGCTTGGGCGGGCAAAACACCCAAGCTGAAATCACAATTCAAAATCAGGAGGCACAAGATGCAGCAGATCAAGCAAGCTCTGTTTTTGAGCGCTGTATTGATGATGGCGGGATGTTCGACTTTGCAACCGGCCAATGTCGCGGGGGTTGATCGTGTGATTGGCGACGTTTTGCCAGGCGCAAAAGGCGAAACCGTTGCCGATCAAAACCGCATTGATGAGACTGTCGCCCGTGCTTGCAGTGCGGGGCTTTATACCACTCAACTTTGTGATCTCCACACCGGCGCAAGCGCCAAGCGACGCGCAGAATTGGCCGTGCTTGATCAAGGGGGTGCGTAATGTCAAGCTTTACAAAAGCCTTGATTGTTGAGGCCGTTGCACAAAAGCCAAAAGGCTGGCGGCGATTTCTTCCGCCTGGCTTTCACACGCCCAAATGGAAAATCTGGACCGGCTTTGACTATGCGGTTGGTGATCTGCAAAACCCAAGCGAAGTCATAACCGTGCCAGGCGCATTTGTCTTTGATGGCGCATCCGTGCCTCTGCTTTTGCGTTTCTTCGTTCCAATGGCACACCCCAACTATATTCAAGCCGCAGCGCTCCATGACTGGATGCTTGAAAGCCGCCTCTATTCGCGCCGCCATTGCGATGAGGTATTCCATGAAGCCTTGGGCGTTCTTGGCATGACGCGCTTTTGGCGCGGGGCCATGTTTGCCGCTGTGCGCCTTGGGGCGCTTCGTTGGCGCATCAGAAAAACACTCAAAACTGGAGTCAGAAAATGACAAGCTATATTGAATTAACCGAAGTTTGGCAGGAGGTTGCGACAGGCGCTTGTTTGATCGAAACTCACTGCGGTCATGCTTTGGTTCATTTTGGTGTTCAGCCACCGTCACTGGACAGCAAAGCCTATCATAAAATCCCTAAAAACCATCCAGGCATTGCTTATGCAGGGGCCATGAAAGCCTTTGCACGTCGTGGACATGTCGAAACGGCAATTGTTGTGACGGAGGGCGGATAATGCGCAATCGCTCAATTCCTTTGAGGGGAAGCCCAGTGGTTTCCGTGGTCAATTCATCCCCTCGTATCACCATCAATGCCGCTGATCCATTGATCATTCTATCGACTGAGATTGTTTTGGTAAAAGCAGCCAAACTGGCCATCTCTGGTGTGATCTGTGGGACTTTTTACTATGTTTGCGGTATTGCTGCTTATGTTAATGGCACTCCTGTCAGTCTTGGAACAGGCAACAATCAATGCCATCCTGACTGCTTCCAAATCTCTCACGGTTTAGGCCACAACAGTCGAATGCTTACGCAACCATATCAAACCATTTCACCGGAGCTTGAAGCTGGACATCATCAAATTGAGGTGGGTGTCATAAGTCGCTGGGGAAGTACCAGCCAAACAATGTATGTCAACAATCGCCAACAAGGTGACATGGCCAGCAGCTCAAGCCTTAAAGTGGAGGCTTTTTAATGGATCAAATCGAAAGAGATATGCGCCTTCAAGAGGGCAAAATCGTTGGCAATTTTTGGTTTAATGAAAACACAGCTCATAGTTTCATGACCTTGGTGACATTCGCGCAAGTCAATCAAATCCCCAAAGTCCAATGGCCAAATAAAGACCGGCAGTGGGTGGACATCCCAACGGTGCAAGCGGTTCAAATGTGTGCGCAAATCATTTCTGAGCTGCAAGAGATTTATCAGGCCTCGCATGAGGTAGTTTCAGGCGCACAAGGTGGGCCTAAAAATCAACATAGAAAGGAGGATCAAGGTGATCATTGAGCTTAAAGACATTCTAACATGGGGGGCGATGATCGTTGGCTTGATTGCTCAATGGTTTCACCTAAAAGGTCGTGTGTCCATTGTTGAAACCAAAATCGAAATCCAAGCCAAACACCATGATGAGGCCATGGATCGCATCGGGCGTCAACTTGAGCGCATCGAGCGCAAAATTGACGACAAAGCCGACAAATGAAAAGGGCGCGCTCTGGTATAAGCGCGCCCTTTTTAACTAAATTTCAGGATTAAAAATCAGGGTAGTTGCGAATAAAATCCGAAATCAAACAAGCTTTCATAGGTTGATCAAGTTTTTGAATTGCGTCCCAAAGCTCTTGTTGCTCATTTTTGTTTAACTTTTCATCCGCATCAAGTCGTTTTCCAATTTCATCAAGTGTCATTCAATCTGTCCTTTTCTTCCAGCAATTTCAAGACTGGTGGTGCAATGCGATGGCGCTGCTCCGGTCCTTCAAAGTATAGCGCAAATGTTTCCGCAAACCATTCGCTTCTATTTTTGGCTCCATAATAGCTAATCATTTGCGGCCAGCCTGGATCATCCGCAAGCGCATCACTCATCGCCTTATCCACCTCAGCGCGATAGGTATCATGAAACCAGTGGCCATATTCATGACGCGCAATATATTCAACAGTTGGCTTTTCGATAGCAAACCAACGAAAGGGCACCTTGTCAAAATCAAGGCGTGATCCTCTAATGGTGCGGCGTTGCCGTTCAGGATTGGAAAGGTCTTTGAAAGCACTGGCATTAACCCCCATTAACCGCAAATCATCGACATAAAATGCGAGCGCATCTTTCGCGCGACTTGTGATCATCGATCCACTGGCCAGCCTTTCCAACTTCCCAAGATCAAAGTGAGCGCGCGCTTGGCCCAATGCGGCGGTATATTGCGCGGCCTTTTGCGCTGAAATACCCGAATTAAACCCCGCTTGTTTCGCCACATTCTCACGCGCCCAATCGGCCACACGGGCACGGGTTTGACTTGGCACAACAGGGATTTCGGCAATTTGCCAACCTTTGCCAGGCTCAAAATAAGCCACCGTGATTGTGCGGCATCGAAAGTGATAGGGCGGTGATGCGATATCTCGTGGCAAGTCCTTATCCGCAACCCCCGTCAAATCGCGATCCTCTAAAGACCATGCCGCCTTAGCCGCTGTCTCATTGCGTGTGTTTACCGCCTCAAGATAGTTATTCACTTGATCGCGCAGCCGTGTCACTTCGATGATGCGCCCGTGCATATGGCGGCAAATTTCGGTTGTGCCTTCGTCCAAATGAGCGCGCACCTGCACCCGCTTGACCGCCGCGCGCTCATAGCCCGACACACGCCCAATTTCGCGAGTCTTGGTCGCCGTATGATCTGCCAGCATTTCCCAATAAACGCGGCTGCGATCCGTCATTCCCGCGAAATCCTCAGCAAAGCGCTGTGTCAAACCTTCGCGCGTCATGCCTTCGGTGAAATAATCATCAAGGATTTTGGCAACTGCATTTTGAGTGCGGATGTTCCAACTGTTGCCGATCCAATAGAGATTGCCAGATTTAAGCACGTCAAGCGCATCCAAATCAGGGCGCGCAAAGGCAATCGCAACCCCTGTGGCTTTGCCCACTTCCTCAGCGCCGGTGCGAAATAGGGCATCTGTGAGATTGATAACCGGCTCACGCATGGCGCTTGCAATGGCGTCACGCCCTACAGAAGCCTCAAGAATGCGCATGATGGCGTCGCCATCCTCGCGGGTGAATTGCCCAGGCCCAAGGTCTCTGAGGCGATCTAGCGCGGCGGCAATGCCCTCACGCATGGAGGCATTCCAAGCATTGCTCATGCCTGTTTGTAATTCGCCATAAAGACGATCATAGGCCTCAGCATCCTTGATCACCACAGTGCGCGCTAGGCGGCGTGTGGCGGCTGATTTGATGGCCTCTTCGGCAAGACTCATATTTTGATCCCTTTTCATTGTTTTAATCTTGATCTTGGGGCGCAAATAGGTCCGCCTTGAGTGGCTTTTTGTTGCTCTCGTATCCGCGCAATTCGCGGTTTTCGATTTCTTCCCATGTGGAAAACCGGTGGCCACAAATGCGACATTGCCGGTAACGCTGTTTGAGCGTTCCGGCAGGTTTGGTGGCATAGACATAAGCGCGCGCATTGCATTTAGGACATTGCATCTTGGCCTCCACCTTTGGTGTTGATCTGTGCAACCCATCCCTCAAGCCCTGTGATCACTTTGCTGGCTTGTGTGCGACTTAGAAACTTGGTTGAGCTGATCTTGGCCGTGCGTTTGACAAAGGAGCGCAAGCGCTCATCCTCAAGACCTTGCGACCATCCCATTGTACGACCAAGCGCGGCCAGCTTGGCCCATTGTGCCGATGTGGGGCGCTCTTCACCTGCTATTGTCGGGCCTTTGCCGCCTTGATTGCGATCTGGAATGAGACCCTCTTTGCGCAGGGTTTTAATCAGGTCGATGCGCGCATTGGTGCTCAGCTTCCCAGCTGAGCGTTTGCCCGTGTGGCGCTCAAGCCAATCCTCATAAGCCGCGCGCCCATCTCCGCCCTTAGAGACATCACCAAAAAGCCGCTTGGCCGCGATATGGATCATGGCCAAGTCACTATTGCGGCGCTTTGGGGATGTCTTTGTATTGCTCATATTCTGTCCTAAAATTCGTGCAAATGTCAGTTAAATTTAAAATGTTCTCAGCCTGTGAAATTCAGATTGTTGATTAAAAAAAGAGCCTTTCTTACGATGGATATAACCGCATTATTTCCATCTGCCTTTGACTGTATCTGCATCAAAAGCTCTTTAAGATCGTCTTCGATCTGGCCCTCTAGCTCGCTCAGTAATAGGACCTTTTCATCGCACGGCTCGCAACCAATTCCGGCTTTCAATTCTTCAATGCAATTGTATTCGCCAGCCACCTCCCGTTCATAGACAGGACCTGACCAGGTGATTGCACCTGCCAATTGATAATTTATGATCAATTCGCCGTTAGTTTTGATTTCAATGCGTTTCATTTGACTTCTCTTTTTCAGTGCCGCCGCGCCCATGGGAGAGGAACGCGGCGGCAAGGGCTTTAGGCGACGTGATCTGCTAAGGCTTTGGCAACCTTGACCGCGACAACGGTTTTTGCTGGCACGTCGATTGCTTCACCTGTACGCGGGTTGCGCGCTTGACGCGCTGCGCGTTCTTTGGTGCTGAGTTTTGCAATGCCTGGAATGGTCAAATCATCCCCCTCACCAAGGGCCTTGGATGTAGCCATACTTAGGCCGTTTAGAACCGCCTCCACCGTGGCTTGATTTTCCCCGCTGGCCTGAGCAACTGCCTTTAATAGTTCTGATTTTGTCATGGTGTCTCTCCTTGTTTATTGGCCTTTCTGGCCGGTTATTTCGGTCTTTAATTAAACCGATGCTAAATCGAGAGGGATTGCCTTGCGCGCGCCCTCTGGATTTGTTTCGTAAAAACGGATGTAGCTGCGCGATCCGGTGACACGCACCGCATCAGAAATTGCGTCCATTGCCTTGGCCCATTCTGGATCGTCGATCTCTAAGCGGCGCAAACCAAGCACTCGGCCTGTGTCAATGTTGCGCTCTTTGTTCACGCGAAAGGCATCATTGACCAAAACTTTGATGTTATTGTTAGACCCTTTGGACCATTTGGCGATGCACTCATCGATCAGCTCTTTGGCCGCTTGCAGTTCAACACCAAAGTCAATGGTTTCCGAGACCTGCACTTGCACCATCATTTCGCCATCATATGAGCGCAATGTCATGTTGCCTTTGGCTCCGCCTTTGTTGGCTCCATATTGCTCAGCGATCATGGCGCGAAAGGCTTGCGCATCGCCCATGGCATCAGTCTTGAATTGGGCAAGCTGGGCGCTGATCACCTTTGCTTTGTTGATCAAGCTGCGCACAGTCTTATCCTCTTGGATATGGGCTGGCTTCACCTTGTTAATGGGCATCAAAGCGCCTTCGGCGTTCTTCATATAGCCCTTTGGAATGTCTGTATCTTGCATGGTTTTTCCTTTGGTTAGATGTTTGAAATTGCAGCACGTGCCGCTTTTAGATTTTGTGATAAGGGCTTCTGCTCTCTCATGATCTCCCTGCCATCCATGCGGCGGCAGTTTCGATGATATTCTCTGTGATCTTTTCAAGGCCTTCATTAGCCATAAGACGCTCGCATGCGTCCGCCAGTTCTAGGGCTGACCGCCATTGGCCTTGGGTCAAAATGCGAAAGCGTTTGGCAACCTTTTTGGAGACCTGCCCAAAGCGCGGAGCAATGACATAAGCCGCTAATTCTGCATCATCTGTGATCGGGGTCATTAAGACCTTTTTCGCGCCGATACGTTGGCGAAGTTGGGCCAAATAGACGCGCACACGCGCTTCGATCAGTCGCTTGGCCAGAATATCTGTTCCAGCCAAAATCAAACCAGCGCCACCGATATCAGACAAGCCGCGCAGTTTTTCCAATGTTGCCCATTTGAGCTGGTTCGCTTCATCAATGATGATAAGTTTTCCCGCACACTCACTTTTGATCTTACGGAATAAGGTTGGTGCGGTGCCCGTGGCATCAAGGCTTGCTCCACGCGCATTCAACCCCATCGCAATCTCTTCAAGCAAGGCCTTGTCGCCCATGTCCATCCAGCACTCAACGCGCACCCCTTCAAATTGATCCGCAAGCCAACTGGTTAAGGTAGATTTGCCCGTGCCAGGCTCTCCTGTGATCTGGCCAATCTTGCTATATTGGCGCGCATTTAAAACCGTTTGGCACATTTCAAAGGCCTGTTCGGCTTGTGCCGTTTTGATAAAACCGCTCATTCTTCATCCTCCGCGAATTGAAACCCTGCCAAGACCTCATTCGGGCCTGTTTTCCACTGATTGACAGGGCGTTTGATTTTGGGTCGTTCTGTTGTTTCCAAAAGCGCTTTGCGCTCTTCCTCTTGCATCTGGGCCATTCGGTCGATGATCCCCGCATCCACAACCGCCGCCACGGGCACCTCTGGTGCATCAGGCATATGCGCGATATGGCGCTCGGTCTCTTCAACCAAATTCAGCAAAGCCACATGGCGGCGCTTTTGAGCAATCTGGCGGCGGAAGGCTTTGCCCCGTCTGCCAACTTCCTGTGCACCTTCGCGATCCAACACGCCGTAGGTGCGCTCAGGATAGGCACGACAAATCAACTCACCACCATCAAAGCAAAAGACAAATTCAGGATTAAAGGCTGGCACCCGCAAGGTGATCTTATGATCAAACCCCAAGAGTTCATCGGCATAGAAATACATGGTTTCCCCGCGCCGTGGTGTATAACTCACACGGCCACGATCCGGCATGCGCTCCACTTCTTCGGCAAAGGCCAGCGCCAAGACCTCAGGGCGTGACAGAGTGGTCTTGCCCCATCCTTGTTCAATAAATCCGCGCAAGGCCTCATTGGGGCTGATCCCTTTTAAACGGCCATATTGTGGGCGTTTATGATACCATTCCAAAGCCTGTCCAGCGGTTTTGAGAAACACCTCAGCGCCGCCAGCAAAGGCAATTGGGTCTTTGCCTTTTGCGTGGGTCTTTTTGTTCATCCGATCCCCAGCTGTCCAGCCTTGAATGGTGGCAAAGAACACTTGTTCGATATTGCCAAAAGCTCCTTCAATGCCAGGTTTGCCTTTCGCGTTGTAAGGATTTGAACGCACAATCGCCTCGCGCCCATTGGCCACGCGCCGTGACACATTGGCATCCCCTTCCAAATCAAAGACCTTCAAGCCCCCTTGGGTCAATTTTGAAAGCTGGGTAAAACCGCCAATCATCGCATCCCATGAATATTCAGACCCGTTGTCGAGATAAAGGAGTTCAGGTAAGCCCCATTCATCCACCATCGCCTCAAAACTCTGGGCCACATGCTCACGCCTTATGCCTTCCCCTGGTTGCAGCAACACAAAGGTCATGTGGATTTCATTGGTGGCCACATCATACCAAGCAATCGCCTTGGGATAGACAACCGATCCATCCTCACGCCGCATCATGATATCAACAGGGTGAACGTCACCCACGATAATTTGACGAGGCAATAGATCGCTATAATCGCGCCGAATGGATGGCATATAACTGTCTTGAAACCGTGCGTTGTCTTTGTCCTTCACCGCCAACAACGCATATTCGCGGTGACGTTCCACAAGGCGGCGGTTCACATGGCAAATACCAAATTGCGTGACTTTGCTGCCTGTATCACCGCACCGGCCAATCTCCAAAGCATCAAAGTCCACCACGCGCAGATCGCGGGAGAGTTCAATCAAGCGCGTGGTGGATTTCTCAGTGACCGCGCGCCATCCACGTTCACCCGCCGCCCAAAGCGAACGGATATAGGTGGACAGGGCATCACTGACATCATCGTGCTGGGACGAATCAATGAGGGGAGAAAAGAACCCATCCCAAGCACGAGTGATCTTTTGATATTTTGCGCCAATGTCCTCACGGCGTTTGCGGATTAATCCGTTGATCCCGCCAGCTTCAAAATCGCGCACCCAATTATAAAGGGTCACTTTGGTCACGACCTTGATCGATCCATTGGGAAACACCAAAGGCGATTTGGTTAATTCTTCTAAGATAGCAGAGCGCTCAGGCGATTGTTTGGGCAAGTCTGTGGCGGGGCGAATAACCTCACGCTTAAAACGCGCTAAGGTCAAATCCTTCTCAAACCGCGCATCATTTTGATAGGCTTGCTCTGGCTCAAGGATCACCTTGCCCGTTTTGGCATCCGCCTTTTGATGCAGCACAATGCCTTGATCCAGATACCACGCTTCGCGCAATTCTACCGGTAGGCTGTCCACATGCACTTGAAGAGTTTTGCCACCACGACCACGGCCCGTGATCTCTTCACGGACGAACAAGTCAAAGCCTTTCCAATGGCGCTTTGCAAGTGCCTTTCTTATCATTCGATCAGAAACACCTGACAGCTCTGCCAACTTGTCACCAGTTAGCCACTTTTCAGGGTTCCTTTGAGGTTCCTTTGACGGTTCCTTTGATTCCGATTTAACAACCTCAAAGGAACCATCACTAAATGCCTCGAAATTTCGCAAAGCCTTGCCCATTGTATTTACACCGCACCATCGTGAAAGCTGCGCGCGCCTTTCCGGCATGCGTCACACATTCTGTGATGCGCCCCCTCGCTCATAAATTTCTTATTGCAGGTGATGCACTTGCGCTGCTTCCAGCGCGCTTTCTGCTCCAGCGCATCCCGTTTATTCTCGGCTTGGGCCAATGGCCCAGGCCCCCAGACTTCCACACCGTCTTGGATCACCACGGCCAAACTGCCAAAGCGTTCAATCTCCAAGACCGGCGCGCTCATGGCGCATCCTCACAGACAAGACCAGTCGTCGCTTTTAGCGTTTCCTCATAAGCCTCTTGCGCAAGCTTATTTATTTTGATCACCAAGTCTTGATTGGAGGTTGCAGCTCCCGCAATACCAACCGCAACGCCATAAGTCGTGGCTAGAACACAAGCCACCTCAATAGGGCTGGCCTTGCGACCCAAGGCCTTGTGCAAGGTTTCCGCCGCCGCCATTTGGGCCTCAAACGCCGCGCTATCATGGATATTTGTGTCCATTATCCGCACTCGCTCTCATAGGCTTCGCGCATCAAGACATTGGCCATTTCCGCCAAGCGAGTGCTTGCAAAACTCATGACACCTGCGGCATCAGGGTCGGTGATCTTCATCATCATACACAAAGCAAAATTGACCTTGGCGCGATCTGAAAGGCCCTCAAGCGCCTCTTCAGCCGCCGTGCGCTTGGCGCATTCAAATTGCTTCTGACGCGCAATCATGCTGCGGTTCCCGCAAGCTTTTCCGCCTCAACCAACATGCGCTTGCGGTAAGCTGCTTCAACCACTGTTGGGCCAGCGTCCTCAATCATTGTATTCAGCAACTCTTGCCCACGCTCACCTCCTGATTGGCCGTAAGTCGCAAGCCGCGCCGTGCTATAGTTGATGCCATTTTGGTCACACCAAGCGCGAAAGCTTGTGCCATTTGCTCTGAATGCGCCCACGATCACTTCATGTAAGATCGTTCCGGGCTGGAACATTTTATTTTTCATTGCTATATTGCCTCCAATTGTTCACACTTACAGGGTGTAGTTGTAAGGTGTGAATATTTAATATAGGAAAATATCCTTAGAGTAAAGGAAATAATCCTAAATTTATGCAAGGAATTTGGTTGTGCCAGAAATTGGCTTAAAAATAAGAGCTTACAGGGAATCTATGAGTCTCAGTCGCGCCGAGTTCGCTGCTAAACTCGGTGAGAAGCCTTCAAAAATTCAGGATGTAGAAACCGGAAAACAGCGGATTAATGATTTATTCCTAATTAAGCTTGCGGATATATTCCCAATTGATATCGGAGACCTATTTAGGAATAAATCCTTAAACCCATCAGCCGATGACCACAGAAGCATAAAAACCGCTCCACCAAATCAGGAAAATTTCATATCAATTCCCCGATATGACGTTGCAGCATCGGCGGGGCATGGCTCTTTGGCAGAAAGCGAAGAAGGCACTGGCCATTATGCCTTCAATCAATCTTGGTTAGCTCGACGCAACTTGCAGCCTTCCAATCTCGCCGTGATCGCCGTGCGTGGTGACAGCATGGAGCCAGAGCTTTACGATAACGACCTTATATTACTTGATAAGTCCCAAACCGAGCCACGCGATGGTGAAATGTTCGTTGTGCGCCATTCAAATGATCTCTTTGTGAAACGCATCCAAAAAGCACCAGGCAATCGCTATGCCCTAAAAAGCTCAAATAGGTTTTATGACACTATTCCTGTGGAAAAACCTGAGCTTGCTGATTTGGAGTTTATCGGCAAAGTCGTCGCCTCAATGCACGAATGGTGATGGCTTATTGCCGCTTTTGGATCAACACGGCATCAAACGGCGATAATAAATTTTACATTGTGCCGATCTTTACCATTCGGCCAATTTTGGCGATATGTGCCGGATCGTATAAAAATAAGGCTTTCGGGGAATAAGCACATCTTTCAGATTAAATTTAAAACGTGCTCATCAATATAATTTATTCCGATCCCCCCCATTGATCCAATCGTTCACCCCAAATTTTTTTTCCCACAATAGCTCAAGACAGGGATCATAACAAGTTTCTTCCAAAGCAACTTCGAGACGGCGACGCCTGAGATCTCAATTTGATCGACCAGCATCTAAATCTCCCCACATCCACCCCGTTTCAAGGTGATACGCATCATTTGTCGAACCGCTGTGACGAAACGCGCGCCCAAGGCTGGTTCGACTGGCTTGGCCTTTGGGCGCGCATCATCGCAGAAAGGGAACCCCTATGGCGTTCTCCGCATCAATCGACGGGTCGACCGCGACCATCACGGTCACGGTTTTGAACAGCACGGCAAACCTCAAGGTCGAGGACGCCTCTGATTTTGGCGATCAACTCGAAAGACTGGTCAACGATCAAACGGCGCATCCCATCGACAACTCGCCCGCCTACATGACCTACCCAACTGACACAGGCGTGCGCATCACGAACCGCCTCGGTCAGATCGACATTCCGTGGCGCTGGATCATGCCCGTGGCAAACCAGTTGCGCCAATGACTGAG
>CALLMA010000058.1 GCA_938008015.1 uncultured Celeribacter sp. | reverse complement strand
CAAAGCATATGGCACGCTGCCTTTATATACGGATGAAGTCTTCGTTCCGATGCTTTGGAATGGAGCGCAAGAGGATTTGCATCAGTCTTGTGCTCAGCAATCGCACGCCGTTGATGGTGAGGTGAGTGTATTTCATGATTGTACGCTTGGTCATGTCTCTCTGAGCCGCCAAAATGATCTTGCATCAAAAGAGCAAGGTCTGCAACTTGTTGAGCTCAAAGTCGGTGAGTTTTCAGGCAGTTTTGTTTCGGTCTCCATAAAAATCCCTCCTCAATTTCGACATGAGCTGAGTGTGCGCCATATCGTTCGTTTGGAGTGCAAAGTTCAAACGACGCAAGATGTTGAGGTATACACCAAGCTCAATATCAAGCACGGCCCCAACAAAGAAGAGATGGTCCGAAAGATACAGCCGGATGCGGAGCGTCCTTCTCAGATTGATTTTGATTTGTCTTATACAAGGATAAATGAGAAGCGGGTTGAAGATGTTTGGTTGGATATTAGTTTTTCTGATCCGAATATGGCGGCGTTCAAGATTTCAGATGTGATGCTTGTCAGACGGCTGCGCGCAGAATTTTAAGTGACGACTAATGTCACGTAAATTTTGACCATAAATTTATCTTTATTAAGAACTGCTTTAGTCGTAGCCTTTATTTAAGGCCTGCACTGCAAGATGGATTCCGCATGGGAGTTTCGTCCATTTGTAGAATGAGTGAATTTTAATCGAAGGTGACAAGATGCATTATCCACAACTTCTCAATCCTATGGAGCTCGGGTTTACGACTCTTAGAAATCGCGTTGTGATGGGATCAATGCACACTGGCCTAGAGGAAAAGGGCGATTGGGAGGCGGTTGCAAGGTTTTATGAGGAGCGCGCGCGAGGTGGTGTTGGGCTGATTGTCACGGGGGGAATGGCGCCCAATAGAGAGGGTGGTGTTTATCCAGGTGCTGCTGGGCTTTATACGCCTGAGGATATAGAAAACCATCGCAGTGTCACAAAGCGCGTACATGATGCTGGCGGCAAAATCGCCATGCAGATTTTGCATGCGGGAAGATATGCTTACAGCAAAAATTGCGTTGCGCCTTCGGCTATTAAGTCTCCAATTTCTCCTTTTGTGCCCAAAGAGCTGGATGCGCAAGGGATTGAAGAGCAGATAGAAGCCTATGTTGTTGCGGCCCAAAGAGCGCAAGAGGCAGGATATGACGGCGTTGAGGTTATGGGGAGTGAGGGGTATCTCATCAACCAATTCCTTGTAACGCGCACCAATAAGAGAACGGATGAATGGGGCGGATCTTATGAGAATAGGATGCGCTTTCCAATTGAGGTTGTTCGCCGCATTCGTGAAGCGGTAGGGCGTGATTTTATTATGATTTATCGCCTGTCCATGATTGATCTTGTGCCTGAAGGGTCTAGCTGGGGAGAAGTGGTGCGCCTTGCAAAAGCAATTGAAAAGGCGGGCGCGACTATTATCAATACAGGGGTTGGCTGGCATGAAGCACGCATTCCAACCATTGCAACCTCTGTGCCGCGCGGCGCTTTTACGTGGGTAACACGCAAGATCATGAAAGATGTGTCAATCCCAGTTGTGACATCAAACCGCATCAATCATCCTGACATCGCAGAGGAAATATTGGCGAATGGGGATGCTGATATGGTGTCGATGGCGCGCCCCTTTTTGGCAGACCCAGATTTCGTGCGAAAGGCGGCTGATGGCAAGGCGGCTGAAATTGCGCCTTGCATTGCCTGCAATCAAGCTTGTCTCGATCATACATTTTCGGGAAAACTATCGACATGCTTGGTTAATCCGCGCGCGTGTCATGAGAGCACGCTGAATTACGATCTGGCGCAAGAGTCTAAAAAAATCGCGGTTGTGGGTGCTGGTCCTGCAGGGATGATGTGCTCTATCATCGCGGCGCAGCGCGGCCATGATGTGACGCTGTTTGACCAAGATAAAGTTCTTGGTGGTCAGCTTAATATGGCCAAGAAAGTGCCCGGAAAAGAAGAATTTTACGGCCTTGTTGAATGGTTTTCGAATGAGTTGCAGCGCCATAATGTGGCGCTCTTAATGGGTGAAAAAGCCTCCCCTGAACGCCTTGAAGGGTATGATGAGGTGGTCGTTGCAACGGGAGTTGTCCCGCGCCAGCCTGAGATTGAGGGCCAAGCATCCCATCCGAATGTTTTGAGCTACATTGATGTGCTCAAGCGCGGCGAGGGCGTCGGTCAAAATGTCGCAGTGATTGGGGCTGGAGGGATTGGTTTTGATGTCTCGGAATTTCTAACAAGTGAACACAGTGCCACAACCGACTTGGAGCTTTGGAAGGCTGAATGGGGCGTTGGTGATCCAGAAGATGTGCGAGGGGGGCTGCTAGGTGGTACAAAATCTGATTGTATAAAACCCGCTCGAAACGTCACATTGATGCAAAGAAAGGCTGGCAAGCCGGGCAAAGCCCTAGGGAAGACGACGGGCTGGATCCACAGAGCTAACCTGCATAAGAAAGGCGTTAAGATGCTTGGTGGTGTGAGCTATGAAAAGATAACACCAACGGGGATTTTGATTACGCACCACGGGGAAGAAAAGCACATTGAAGCGGATACGATCGTTTTATGCGCTGGGCAGCTTTCAGAGCGCACATTGGTGGATGAATTGGAAGCGCGCGGCAAGCCGTGCCATGTTATTGGCGGGGCAGAAAAAGCGGGAGAATTGGATGCTAAGCGCGCTATTGATCAAGGCGCGCGCTTGGCTGCGCGATTATGAGGCCTTAATGCGCGGCAATATCTGCTGGATCTAAAAGGCTGCGCCCTCCATCGACCTTAATAATTTGGCCCGTCACAAATTCAGAGCAAGCGCTTGCGAGATACTGCGCCGATTGCGCAACCTGTGTCGCAGATGCGATGCTGTTTAAAGGCGTTTTGGCGATAATCTCACTTCGATATTCTGGGTTTTGGTCCAAGCTGGATTGCAAACTTGCGCTTAAAACGGACCCAAAGGCAATTGCGTTCACGCGGATGCCATTGGGGGCTAGGGCAACGGCAAGTGATTTGGTCATTTGTTCTACAGCGGCAGATGAGATGGAAAAGGCCAGGAGATCTGGGTGCGTTTGTGTTGCTGAAATGGAGGAGAGATTCACAATAGAGCCGACATTTGCATCTGTGCGCTCTAGTTTTTCAGCATTTTTAATCATCCATTTGGCTATCTGTTGGGATAGGCGGAGGCTGGTCATTAGATTTTGTTCTAAAAGTCTTTCGACATTGTCATTGCTGGCCTCAAGCGGATCGCTTGGCATGATTTGCCGTGAGGCATTGATCAAGATGTCGACACCATCGAAAGCATCAATTGTTGCGGAGAGGAGGTTCGCGATGGTGAGTTTTTTACGCAGATCGCCTGCGTAGAAGGCGATGTTACTATCCTCTTGCATCGCTGCATCGCCGTATTCGGCTTTCAGGTGATCTTCATCCATATCCGCGCACATCACATTCGCCCCTTCTTGGGCAAAGTGCCGTGCTATTGCGAGCCCGATACCATTTGCGGCACCTGTGATAATGGCGGTTTTACCAGCGATAGAAAAGCTCATTTCTGCTCCTTTGATGCATTCGCTTCGCCCTTTAGCTTATGTGTGCTTTGCGCGGTGGGGAAGGTGGCATGGATAATTTTAAACATCTTACTGCCCCCAACCTCCTGCACGGATTTAAAGCATTCTTTGAGGCAGGTTTCATAGGGAAGTTGGCGATTTGCAACGAGCCATAATGAGCCTTTTGGCTTCAAATTTCTGGCCGCGTTGCGGATGAATTCTTGCCCAAGGCTGGGATCGGCGGCGCGAGAGACATGGAAGGGGGGATTCATAAGAATTGTATCGAAACTTTGAGCACTACGATAGCTTCTTGCATCAGCCCAAATAACACTGCTGCGCGTATCATGGAGGTTTTCTTTGGCGCATATATAAGCATTATAATCAGCTTCGATCGCACTGAGCGTTTTGATTGCGGGGTTTTCTAGGGCAATTTTTGACATATATCCCCAGCCAGCCCCAAAATCGCCGATATGGCCCTTAAGCGCCGTATCTGGAATGGATTGCATAAGGAGCTGTGAGGCAGAATCGATCCGGTCGTATGAGAAGATGCCAATTTGAGTTTTAAAACCTTCGATGACCTCATGCAATCCAAGGTCTTTCCAGTCTTGAAAGGCGGATGGATTGGAGGCGAATATCGCGGCTTTGCCATGTGATTTTGAAATAACAGTGCCTATGTTCGTCCGCTTTTTAACCGCTTTGATGACGCTATCGATTCCATCATATTTTTGTCCATCAACGATCACATGGTTTGAGAGGCGGGAGGCGGTTTCAATCAAAGAATAGGCTTGTTTCTTTGAACGAGGCAGAAACACGACTGAGAGATCATGGAGGCCTTCTGGAAGGGGATCTGCTTTGAGGCCTTGGGCCGTAAAGCTGTCAATGAAGGGTTTCATTGGCGTCACGATTTCAACATGATGATCTTTGAAGATAGAAAAATCGGTATTGTCATCTGGTGAAAATACGATGATTTTACTGGGGCGTGTGAATGTTTCTAGTAATGTTTCTAGGCGCATTGTCATGCTAGATCACTCTTTTTCCATGATGCATTGAAGCGGGTGTTGCTTTTGGCGCGCCAAAGTCATGACTTGTTGTACCTTGGTTTCTGCGATCTCAAAGGGAAAGATACCCACGACAGCAAGCCCCTTTTCATGGACTTGCATCATAATATCCGTGGCACCATCGATGCCATAGTTGAAATATTTTTCTAAGATCAAGATAACAAAATCCATAGGCGTGTAATCATCGTTGAGCAAGATCACTTTATAGAGTGAAGGGCGCTTTGCTTTTGGCTTTGTTCGTGTCGCCAATGCAATTTCGGCATCATCAAAACGCTCATCGTCATCATGAGACATTCTTGTTGCGTTCAAGATCAATTCACCCACCCTTATTGTAAAGTGTAAAACGGACATTAGAGCCCTTCTATATATAGATTTTAATGCGCGATAAAGAGCAGAATTTAACGGGGAATTTATAGGCGTCATCTCCTCGGGCGTGAAATGGGAGAGGAGATTTCATTTTGGCAGCTGATTAACCAACCCTGCATAAAATCCTAATTAAAATTTTAATATTTTGTTAAGAATTGAATCTGGGGTTTAAAGCGCTCCCTCATCGGCCGTGTGGATGAGGGGGGCGTTTGCATAGGGTGTTTGTTATGAATGTTGTGATCCGATTTGATGACGTCGAAAAGAATGTGTTTGATGGTGGTGATGTAGAGGCTGTTCAGGCTGAAATGTTTGGGGCGATACAGATCAATCATAATCGAAGTGATCATCAGGCTTTTCTGGATATCTATGATGAATTTGAGCTTGGTTTGCTTCGTTATCCTGGCGGGACATTGGCGGAAACAGGGCGTTGGGATTTTGATAGTGATGCGCAAAAATATCGCAACTTTGTTGATGGCGGCACTTGGGAAAACTATGCTTATTCATTGAATTACCCAGAGCTTATGCATCCAGATGCCATTGCGCAAAATAAATCGCAAAGTTTTAGCGATGCTTTGCAAACAGCGCTCGATACGCAAAGTGTTTTATCCGTTATCTTGCCCACTGATCGCTACGCTGGTCAAACAGATCAAGCGCATGCAGATGTTTTGAGTTTTTTGACAAAGCTCTTTGTGGAACAGGGGTTTAATGATGGGCAGCCTCTTCCGAAAATCATCTTGGATATTGGCAATGAGCACTATCATCCAGAAGAATATGCGCAAGTTTCGGCAGCTATGCTGCAAGCGGTTCAAAGCTTCCGTGACACAAATCCAGAATTTGATTTTGAAGTTGGTCTTCAGGTTTTATCTAGCGATGAAGAAGTTACGATTTTCAATGAGAGCTTGCCTCGTCAGGAGCAAATGGAGAACCTCCCTCTTGAAGCAAGTGAGCGTTTCTTTTCTCATTTTGAGGATATGGATCTTTTGAGGCAGGTTGATATTGTGCGCCTGCATGATCTCGGCCATAATTTGAATTATGCCTTGAATTTGGAAAATAATGCGCCGAGGCGTGATGCGGTTGAGTTATTTATAAAGCGTGTCGAGCAGGCCTCTCAGGCTGAGGTGGATTTATATTTTTCCGCATGGACTGTCGATGATGGGCCGAGGCAAGCGGCGACTGGGCTGGCGCTTTTTTCACAAATGATAACATTTGGCGCTGATTATGCGGCGACTTGGGGCTTGGGGCGGGCCTCTTCGAATTTCCATAGCAATGGAAATCGAGAGCTCACGCAATTTGCGCATGTCTACGCTTTGATGGCGGATAGCTTGGTGGGGACGACCTTGGTGGGAACATCAGAACAAAGCGCTTCATTGCCCGTCAATAGCTTTGCTTTCGCAGGTGAAGATAAATCGGTTATTTTTCTTGCGGCAAGTGACTTTACGGGAAGTTATACGGTGCATCTCGAAGGGATTGATGCCGCAGATCTCGAAGAAAGCTATGCTTGGATCGAAACAGTGTCTTCAGATCAATTTGGCGCCTCTGTCTCACAGAGAGATGTCTTGAGCTTGGATATTGAGGGCGATGAGGTTTCTTTCACCTATGACTTTAAGGAAGATCCCTATGAAGTGGTGCGCGTGATCATAGAGGGGCGCGATGGTGCGCAGTACGGGTTTGAGAGCAGTGATTATGCGCAAGGCTCGGATATGAATAATATCATCAATGGCGGCGCGGGGGATGATGTCCTTTCAGGGGGCGCTGGAGATGATATTCTCATTGGCGAGGCGGGCGCGGATGTATTCGTTTTCCAAGATGGTTTTGATCGCGATGTTATCCGTGATTTTGATCCTTCTTCGGGAGACCAAATTGATTTGAGTGCGGTGTCAGAGATTTCTGGTTACGGCGACTTGCGGTGCTTTCACTTGCTTCAAGATGGAGATGATGCGCTGATTGATGCTGGTGGCGGGGATGTTATCCGCTTGCAAGGCGTTGATATTGAAGAGCTGTCTCTCGATGACTTTATTTTCTAAATTAGTTAAAATTTAATACAAACCCAATCATTTAAGGTAAGCGTAAAGTTTTAGTGATAGAGTATCTCTTGCTTTGCGCTTGAACGTTGTGACCTAACTGGTAAAAATGTCTTCCATCATCAGAAGGATTCGATCATGGCCTATGAAACGATTATTAGTGAACGTGAAAAGGATGTTTTGCTCATAAGGCTTAATCGGCCTGAAGCATTGAATGCTTTGAACTCGGTGATGTTAAAAGAACTAGCGCAGGCGCTTCAAGAGGCAGATAACGACTCGAAAGTGCGTGTCATTGTTCTGACGGGTTCTGAGAAAGCCTTCGCCGCTGGTGCAGATATTCAAGAAATGTCTGAGATGGGGTTTTCAGAAATCACCTTGTCACAAATGTTTTCTGAGCACGGTGACGCTGTCGCCATGGCGCGCAAGCCCGTCATTGCGGCGGTTGCAGGATTTGCCCTTGGTGGCGGATGTGAACTTGCGATGATGTGTGATTTCATACTGGCAGCGGATAGCGCAAAGTTTGGCCAGCCTGAAATCAACCTTGGTGTGATGGCAGGGCTCGGCGGAACGCAGCGTTTGACCCGCTTTGTTGGTAAATCAAAGGCCATGGAAATGCATCTTACAGGTCGATTTATGGAAGCCGAAGAGGCTGAGCGCTCTGGGTTGGTCTCGCGCGTTGTGCCTGCGAAAGATTTGATCAAAGAAGCGATGGCAGTTGCCGATAAAATCGCTGATAAAGGCGCGATCTCTACTTATGCGATTAAAGAAGCTGTTAATCGAGCGTTTGAGACAAGCCTATCTGAAGGCTTGTTGTTTGAGAGACGGTCTTTCTACTCGCTTTTCGCAACAGATGATCAAACTGAAGGGATGGCTGCCTTTTTGCAAAAGCGTGAACCGCATTTTCGCGATAAATAATGAGCTTAAGGCCGCTTTTGCACTTTTCATTATCCCGTTTTTGCCCTATATGCGCCCTATATGCGTGTGGAGCCCGCTTAGGCTGTGATTCTCTTTTGAGACCCTTTTTGTAAAAGTGGGTGAGTGCGCAACGAAATTGTAACTTAGCCCGAAAGAGGGAATTCATATGGCCAATTCGCCACAAGCTAAAAAACGCGCACGTCAAGCAGATCGTCGTGCAGCTGTAAACAAAAACCGCCGTTCACGCATCCGTACATTCCTTCGCACTGTTGAAGAAGCTATCGCATCTGGCGATAAAACTGCAGCAGCAGCAGCTCTTAAAGCGGCACAGCCTGAGCTTATGCGCGGTGTTACAAAAGGCATCATCCACAAAAATACAGCTGCTCGCAAAATGTCGCGTTTGGCAGCTCGTGTAAAAGCAATCGCATAAGCGATTTCTTACTTAAAAAAATGTTTTAGCCCTTGCTTCGCGCAAGGGCTTTTTTTGTGCTTACTCAAGCCCTGCAAGTAAATTGGCATTGCCGCCCGCAGCTGTCGTATCCACGCAGAGGTGTTTCTCTTGCAAAGCGTGGCCCGCATCTGGCATGCCTGTGATAAGAGGCACAATGGCTCCCTTTCTGTCACAAAGCGCTTGCGCGTATTGGCGCGCGGTTTGCTCATCGCCCCACCATAAAATACCGCCAATATTTGTAAGCTCCGTTAACGCCGCAGGCGCTAGGTTTTGAGGGTGCGGATAGGCGATGCCGCCATGCGCTTCGATGTGTTGCGCCTGTCTTTGAGCGGCCTCTGGGCTTGGGCCTAAGCATAAAATGGGCGAACGAGGTGATGTTGTGATCTGATTGAGCTCGCCCGTTGGGCCTGGGAGTACATCGTTTTTCACAGTGCTGCGCGCAAGATGCGCTTTTTCCTGTATAAGGGCTTCCAGAGCTTGTGTGGATAGGGGATCATCTATGGTCGCAACTGTGGCAGAACTTGATGGTGTTTGCCGTGTTACGAAGCGCTCAAGATAACGCGGACCACCTGCTTTTGGGCCTGTTCCAGACAAACCTTCGCCACCAAAGGGCTGGGAGCCAACAATGGCGCCGATTTGATTGCGATTGACATAAACATTCCCCGCTTTGATCTCCTGAGATAGCTTCTCAACGCGCGCATCAATGCGCGTGTGCAAGCCAAATGTAAGCCCATATCCTGTATCATTGATTGCTTGGATGACCTTGTCGATTTGCGATGCTTTATAAGTCGCAATATGAAGCACAGGGCCAAAAATTTCGCGTGAAAGATCAGAGATACCATCGACTTTTATGAGGCTGGGAGCCACAAAAAAACCATCCGATGGTTTATTGGTTGTATGCAGCAAGCGGTTGTTGCTCCCAGCCTGATCGATATAGTCTTGGATTTGATGTTGGGCGTCTTGGGAAATGAGAGGCCCTATATCTGTTGAGAAATCCTGCGGATTGCCAACAGATAATTCATTCATTGCCCCGCAGATCATTTCCTTGATCTGTGGGTAGATTTCTTCTTGTACGTATAGGCATCTTAACGCTGAGCATCTTTGACCGGCTGATTGGAACGCAGACGCTATGACATCTCTGACAGCTTGCTCTGGTAAGGCGGTGCTATCGATGATCATGGCGTTTAATCCGCCCGTCTCCGCAATAAGGGGAGTGCCTGGTGTCGCGTGGTTTGCCAGCGCTTTTTGGATGTGCTTTGCTGTTTGCGTTGAGCCGGTGAAGGCAACGCCATTGATCTCGGGGCGGCTTGTGAGTTGTGCGCCGATATCGCGCCCATATCCGCTTAACAGCTGGAGCGCAGAGACTGGCACGCCGGCTGTGTGAAAATGCTGGACGGCCCATTGCGCGATCGCAGGGGTGGTTTCCGCCGGTTTTGCCAGCACCGCATTTCCTGTTGCAAGAGCGGCAGCGATTTGGCCGGAAAATATTGCGAGTGGGAAATTCCAAGGCGAGATGCAGGTAAAAATGCCGCGTGGGGCATTGTCGATCTCTGCTGATTGCTGGGCGTAATACCGTAAGAAATCGACAGCTTCACGGAGCTCTCCAATGGCATCTGGCAGGGTTTTCCCAGCTTCAAAGCACAAAAGTGAGAAACATGTTGCGTAGTCTTGCTCAAAGAGATCGGCAGCTCGGTTTAGCGCTTGTGCTCGGCTCGCTTGATCGGCTGTCCATGGTTGAGCCGCTGATATGGCTGTATCGACGTCTTTCTGGCTTGCGAGCTGGACTGTACCAATCTTTTGAGCATTGATCGGAGAAATAATATCTTCTGATTTATCTGTGTGCATAGGGCCTGCGATAATCGATGAAACGCTTAAGTTCACGGGCTGCTGACGCTGCTGTTCGAGATTGTGCAGTTCATTCGCATCGAAGATATCAAAGCCTTTGGAGTTGGGGCGGGACGGCGAAAAGAGCTCTGGGCCTGTTTTGATTTTAGATCGGCTTGCCTTATTCTCTTGCGCTAATTTTTCGAACGGACAGGCCGCAACGACTTCAGCAGGCGTGTTCTCATCGACGATTTGGTTGACAAAAGAGGAGTTGGCACCATTTTCTAGCAATCTGCGGACGAGGTAGGCGAGTAGGTCTCTGTGTGAGCCTACAGGCGCATAGATGCGGCATTTTGTTTTTTCTTGGCGGTGCACGATATCGTGAACAGATTCACCCATGCCATGCAGGCGCTGAAATTCGAATTGATCTGAACGAAGCCCTTCTTGTTGTACCATGTGCAAAATTGCGGCGACCGTATGCGCATTATGCGTTGCGAACTGAGGGTAGATGCGATTTTTGAGGCGAAGTAAGCGGCGCGCATTGGCTATATAGCTCACATCCGTCGCGGATTTGCGCGTTAAGACTGGGAAGTCATCCAACCCTTCGACTTGAGCGTGCTTGATTTCAGTATCCCAATAGGCGCCCTTTACGAGGCGGACGGCAATTTTGCGATCATAGCGTTCGGCCATATCGTAGACAGCTTTGATAACATCGCCTGTTCTGCGGCCATAAGCCTGAATGACAACGCCAAATCCATCCCACCCCTTTAAGCTTTCATCCGATAAAACAGCTTCGATAACCTCTAAGGAAAGCGCCAAGCGATCAGCTTCTTCGGCGTCGATTGTAAAGCCTAAATTCGCTTGAGCGGCCTGCAAGGCGAGTTGTTTGACGATAGGAACAAGCTCTTTAAGGACACGCTGCGTTTGGCTGACCTCATAGCGTGGGTGCAAGGCGGATAATTTCACCGAAATGCTCGGATCATCTGCTATCTTTTCAGCGCCGCCGATTGCACTCAGTGCTGAGATCGCATTGGCGTAGGAGGTTGCATAGGTGTTTGCATCCGCCTGTGTCATCGCGGCTTCGCCCAGCATATCGTAGGAATATGTGAAGCCTTCGGCTTCTTTTGATTTTGCGCGCTTCATGGCGCTTTGTATTGTTTCGCCGAGAACGAATTGGCGCCCCATATGCTGCATGGCTTTACCAACGGCCACACGCACGAGCGGCTCGCCGAGGCGTTTTGTCATGCTGTGCAATGTGCCTTTAATGCCGCTCGTGTCGTCGTTGAGGATTTTGCCTGTGATTAAAAGGCTCCATGTTGAGGCATTCACGAGGGGGGATGTTGAATTTCCGAGGTGCTTGGACCAGTTTGAGGAAGCGATTTTATCATCGATGAGCGCATCGATAGTATATGAATCAGGGACGCGCAGCAGCGCTTCGGCAAGGCACATGAGCGCGATGCCTTCTTTGGTGGAAAGGCCATATTCAGCCAAGAAGACTTCCATCAATCCCGGGCTGGTATCATTGCGGATGGATTGCACAAGCTCTGTTGCTTTTTGAACAATTGCGCCACGTTGCGCAGCATCAAGCTCCGCGATTTGGTTTAAGTCGTTCAAAAGCTCTGCTTCGTCACGTCGTTTGTTTTTGTCCCAAGAAAGGCTTGGGTATATTTTCTCACTCTGACAAGAACCAAAATCATCCATAGCTTTTCTCCGCTTCGTTTAAAATGTTTGATAGAATTGAATATAGTCTACCGCATTTATTGAAGGCGTTTTTCCTCTTCATTTTAAAATGGAGGTCGTATAGGCTTTATTTTGGGATCATATTAGACGAAAGGGGTGCTTTATGCTTGAATTGGATGATTTTGATCTGAAGATCGTTAAGCTTTTGTCTTGTGAAGGACGGATCTCGATGACAGAGCTTGGGAATCGCATTGGCCTATCTAAGACGCCCGTGAGCGCACGCGTGAAACGCCTCGAGGCGGAAGGTTATATTTTAGGGTACCGCGCAGAATTATCTGCGAGAAAGCTGGGTTTGGAGCATGTTGCATTTATTGAGGTCAAGCTTTCAGATACGCGCGATAAGGCGCTGAAGGCATTTAATGAAACGATCAGAGAAATCCCTGCAGTTGAAGAATGCCATATGATTGCGGGTGGTTTCGATTATTTGGTCAAAGTGCGCACGAAAGATATTCGCGAATATCGTCATGTGTTGGCTGAGAGTATTTCCGCTTTGCCATTTGTGGCCTCGACTTCGACGTATGTTTCTATGGAAAGTGTCGTTGATGCGGGAGTTCAGCAAATTTAAGGCGCACGTTATTAAGGCGCACGGTATATTGAGTTGACGTGCTTGCCCATATTTGGATAAAGTGGCGCGGTAGTGTTAACGAATAGTAAATTTTCTGGTGATCAAGATGACAGTGTTTAAGAGAATATTCATATTAGCATTTATGATAGGGCTTATCCCTTTTTCAGTTTTTGCGGAAGAATTGGATAAAAAGCAGCTTAAAAGATTAAATTCTGCTTTGGGTAAATTTGAAAAAGCTTTCAAAAAAGAAAACTATGAAGATATTACGGAGTTATATCCAGAGTTATTCATATCGACTAAAGCTCTAAATCTTCGTGTTGATGATCGGCAAATGCGCCAAATTATGGCTGCGCAACTTAATGCTGAGCGCCAGAAAAGTGCCGCATTGGGGTTTGGAGTTGATAAAGAGAGCGCCACATACGGGATGACACCTTTAGCGCGCCCTTATGCGTTGGTTCCATTTCGAACCTCATTAGATGTCGATGGCAACCGTGTTGAAAAAAGAGAAACGCTTATTTGGCTGGTTGAAGACAAAAAATGGCGTTTGCTACAGCTCGGAACAGCGCAAGATCAAGCGATCTGGAGAGCGGCCTACCCAGATATGAAAGCAATTGATGTGCCTTACACGACGTTTCAATATTTTGAATAATAAGTGAGATGGGTGGATTCACCAATTTATCAATAAATTTGAATTCAACTTGCAGGCCTCTTTCCAACTCTATATGTGGAAAATACGACATTGAGATTGTCTCAACTGTAAATATGGTGGGCTCATTATGACACGTTTTCTCCCTGGCATTCTTGCAATGGCTGCAATTGTTGTGGCTTCAAATATTCTCGTTCAATTTTTTGTAGGAGATTGGCTGACTTGGGGGGCTTTTACATATCCGTTTGCTTTCTTAGTAACGGATTTGGTGAACCGTATTTATGGTGTTTCAGCCGCGCGGCGCGTTGTGTTCGTCGGGTTTGTTGTTGGTATAATTTGTTCGCTCATCGGCACGCAAATCATGGTAGAGCTTGCGCCTGATTTTTCTGCACCAGCCGTGACGCTGCGCATCGCTTTGGGATCTGCGACGGCCTTCTTGATCGCTCAGCTCATCGATGTGACTGTGTTTGACAAGTTGAGAGCGGGCACATGGTGGCGCGCGCCTTTAGCTTCAACATTGATCGGCTCAACGCTGGATACCGTGATCTTCTTCTCAATCGCCTTCTCCTCTGGTGCGTCTTCCATCTTAGGCGTTGATCATAATACAGAATTTTTTAATGAAGTTGTTGCAACTCCATTTGGCGCCGATCTTACCCGCTGGATTGGTACTGCGGGCGTTGATTGGTGTGTCAAAATCTCGATTGCACTTCTTGCACTCATTCCTTTCCGCGTCATTTCTGGAAAACTCTCCAAAGCTGCTTAGCCTATGCGAGCCTCATTTCGGTTAAAAGCAATAGACATCTGTGATCAAAAGATTGCAAAGAAAGGCCAAAATGTTGGCCTTTCCTTTTATGCATTTTTTAAAAATAAAAACGATGATCCTGAGTTGCTCATGGAGGTTGCGCAGTGGTGGATCAGAAATCATCAACTTGATCACTTCGAAAAAGCATCTAGAATACGTGACTTAATTGCATCAGGGAAATGAGCGTCTTTCACTCATTCCCTCATGTAGCACAGCTGATAAAATAGTGTTCAAGCGACAAATTCACAAAGATTGCGATCAATACTCCAACTCACCTACCAAAGCGGCATATGATGAACCATGCATATCGCTATCATGGCGGCAGCCCTGTGTTTGGGGGCGTGGCAGGCTGAATTTTACGACACATAAATCTGAAATATCGAAACGCTTTATGTTTTCAACCGGCGTTTGGAAAAGCTGTGCGATATGTTCAGTTTTGATGGATGAACTGATTGCATCATAAACGCCTGGCTTTTCACAAAAAATATCAATGGTCAGCCAGAATGGGCCCGCATTTTTTGTTCTGATTTTCTTTACAGCAGTTCTCAGCTTAGCCATGCTCGATAATCTCCAAATCAAATGCATCCATCGGATCGTTAATTTCCATGATGTGATTGAGTGCAAATTCGAACATCTCCCCTCGCTTCATTTCAGCAGGTGAGAAAAGGAAAGCGAATGTAGGCTGTTCTTCTTCTTGGGTGAGGGGGTGATGTAAAAAATATGGGTTTAATAGTTTGCCAATTTCTTCCGAAAGCGCATCACTTTTAGCTGTCACAATGCCAATAGCGCCGATTTCATGCGATTGGCTTTGAATGACCTCAAGCGCGCCAAAACACGAAGAATGGCCGATGAGCCTAATATCAATGCTGAAATCATCATCCGTAACACCAAGGCGATCACGCGCCTTTTGAGAGCATTTGGTGATAATATCATTGGCCCATTTCTGGGCATTTTCGACATAGTGCGGATCCCGTAGCACGGCGATGAGAACCGTTTGAAAGCCAGCGCTTTTAGCGCCTTCTAATTTGACGGTATAGTGTTCAGAAGGGATCCACTTTGATCCAGTCACACGAACCCGCCGCTCATCCAACGCTTCATATTTGGCCGCACTTACATCGAGATGGCCACCTGGCTCATAGAGTATAAATGGATCTGAGTTTTCATAGAGCATATGCGCAGAGACAGTTTGCGGGCTCGCATTTGCGCCGTCAGCAAGAGGGGTGACGGTAAAGCCTTCATCATCAAAATCGATCAAAATGACGCCAGATTGTGGGTTCGTAGCGCATAAAGCACCACATTCGCCAATCTTGGCTCCATGCCACGCCCCGCCAGCATGACAACCGCGCTGCAAAGGAAGGGCTGCGATAATGGCCGTATCCGTCGCGCGCCCTGAGATCACGATATCTGCGCCGGTATCCAGAGCCGCTTGAATTTGCTCAGCGCCTGCGAGGGCAACGATATTTGTGCAATTCTCGATCACGGATTGATCTATGTGGGGTGCATTTCCTAAGGGGGATATGGTCTTGTTTTTAAATTCTTGCGCAATAAATGTCGGCTCTTGCCCGCTTTTGAGGACGGCGATTTTTAAAGGCCTGCCTTGTTCGCGCGCAATTTCAAGCGTGATATCGACCATCCAATCAACAGCCGTATCAGCGCCGCAGGTACCAGCTGTTCCGATGACCAAGGGGCACTGCGCCTGTGCGCGTGCTTCCATCAATCCAGCCCATTCGATTTTAGTTGAGGAGCGGGCGTATTTGGATACGCCGCGCCCTAAATAGGAAGGCCCACTATCGGTGGATCCTCCATCAATCGCGATAATATCTGGCTTTGCCTCAATCCCACGCTGAAGCGCTGTTTTGTCGTAATTGAGACCTAAAGCACCTGAAGGAACAAGAACACGAACCATTATAAATCCTTATGCGCTTGTGGCTTTTTTAAAATGCCACGTAAGAAGAGCGGAGCCACAAAACCAGCAATTGCAAAGACCCAAAAACCAATCGCAATCGGGCTTGAGAAGAGATAGCCGATGTTGCCGTCTGATAAGGTCATTGCGTCACGAAGCGCAGATTCCATATTGCCGCCGAGCAAAATGCCCAAAATGACAGGCACTGTCGGGATATCAAGCTTTCGCAAAACATATCCCAAAATTCCGAAAGCAATCATCAAGAGCATGTCAAAATAGCTGCCTGTGAGTGAGAATATACCCACAAAAGAAATCATGGTGACACCTGGCAAAAGGACCCAAGCGGGCACTGTCAGTATGCGCACAAAAAGTTTCACCAGCGGGACATTCATCAAAAGGAGAACCACATTGGCAATCAGCAGTGATGCAATCAATCCCCAAACGACTTCAGGGCGCTCCGTGAAGAGTGTCGGGCCGGGTGTGATGTTCAGTGTCATGAGCAGCGCAAGAAGAACGGCTGTTGTCCCAGAGCCGGGCACACCGAGCGTGAGCATGGGTACAAGCGCGCCGCCCGCGGCCGAGTTATTGCCAGCTTCTGGGGCCGCAATACCTTTTGCAACACCTGTCCCAAATTTTCCTTTGGGTCCTGCGACAGATTTTTCCGTCATATAAGCTAAAAACGATCCAAGTGACGCCCCTGCGCCCGGCAAAATACCGGCGATAAAGCCAACGGCGGAAGCGCGCAGCATTGTCCACTTCGTAGACCAAATCTCACGCCACGGCACAGTCACTTTTTCAAGCTTCACGCCAATAGCCGTGCCTTTGCCTTGATGCTCGATAAAGATGAAAACTTCCGCAATCGCAAAGAGGCCCACAATAGCGACAAGGAAATCAATGCCGTCATACAGATGTAAATTGCCTCCCGTAAGACGTGGCAGGCCAGAGGCGTTATCAACGCCAATCATCGCAATGCCAAGCCCGATACAGGCTGCTAAAGCGGCTTTTGCTTGGTTGTTGGAAGCCATGCCGCCGAGTGTGCAAAATGCGAGCATGTAGAGGGCAAAATATTCTGCAGGTCCAAACAAGAAAGCAACCCGCGCTAAAACGGGAGCGAGAAGCATCAGGCCAATGGTTGCAAATAATGCCCCAAAAAAGGATGCAAAACCTGAGATGACAAGCGCATCGCCGGCGCGTCCGGCTTTGGCCATTGGATAACCATCTAATGTGGTCATCAGCGCCGGTTCGTCACCGGGGATATTGAGCAAAATAGAGCTAATACGCCCGCCATACATCGCGCCGTAATAAACCGCAGTCATCAAGACGAGGGCTGATGTTGCATCTAAACCGAGCGTGAAAGTAATTGGGATGAGAATGGCGACGCCATTTGAAGGCCCAAGCCCTGGCAAGGCGCCAATGATGGTCCCCAAAAAACAGCCGCAAATTGCGAGAAAAAGTGTAAAGGGCGAGAATGCGATTCCGAAGCCCACAGCAAGATTGCTGATAATATCCATATCCATGACCTATGAGTTTAAAGGCGTATTTAGTGCCCTATAAATGGGATAAGTATTGTAATGGCATCCCAGATTTTGGCAGGTGATGCGAGTTTGAAAGCAACGACATTGCCAAGTTGCAGTGCGAATTTAAAGACGAGAAAAAGACCAAGTGATAAGCCTAAGCCCGCAAAAAATGCCGATTTCTTTTCTTTGCATAATTGATAACTTAAAAGCGCCGCCGTTAAGAATGTAGGAATGATAAATCCAAGCACGGGTAGTAAAACGGCATAAAATGCCAATACAACAACGGCTACGGCCATCGATCCCAGCGATGTTTTCGCGGGCCATTCTGGATCCGGATCAGGCTTGTAAATCATGAATAACGCACTCAGCGCACCAAAACAGCCAATTAAATAAGGGAATAATTTTGGCAAAAATTCACCAGAGAAAAAGTTCGTCTGAATTTGAGTAGCAGCCGCAAGATATGCGACTGCTGTGATCAAAGCGATCAGACCAAAAATTCGATCCGATGCCATTATTGGATTACTCCGAGCTCTTTCGAAAGCGTGTTGATTTCAGAGACAAGCCCATCAACATAGGATTGGAACTCTGAGCCTACCAATGTGAATGGTGCAAGGCCATTGTCTTGCATGGCTTTTGCCCAAGCATCACTATCAGCAACTTTTCGAAGCTTTCCTGCCCATTCATCAAACTTTGCGTCCGAGATATCTTTTGGCACATAGAGCCCGCGCCAGTTTACCGCGACCACATCAAAGCCTTGCTCTTTCGCTGTTGGGATATCTTCAAAGCCTGGCACGCGCTCATCTGTCAGCACTGCCACAACGCGAATATCGCCGTTATCTAAGAACGAAACGATTTCAGACATATCGCCTGTCATCGCTTGCGTGAAGCCGCCAACCGTTTGCGTAATCGCATCCGCGCCGCCATCAACGCCGATATATTTGACTTTCGTGATGTCATTAAAGCCGGATTTGCCTAAAACCATCAAAGGTTTCATGTGATCAAAGCCTCCAACAGCAGAGCCGCCTGCAAAGGCAACAGAGCGTGGGTTTTCTTTAATCGCATCAACAAGATCGCCCAAATCTTTATAAGGGCTATCTGCGGCCACAACGATCACGCCGGGATCTGCACCAATTGCGCCAACAAAGCGGACGCGATCAGCTGTCATGCCTGCGTAAGCATTTTGGGCAAGGCGCGTTGTTGTCGCCGTTGATGCGGCTACGATGAGATCATCGTCATTGCCGCGCTCATTGACCACGGTGTTGAAAGCCAACCCGCCACCAGCGCCAGGCATGTTTGTCACCTGAACCGGCTTGTCGACTTCTCCAATGTCAAAAAGGATTTTGCCGATTTGACGGCAAGTAAAGTCCCATCCTCCGCCAGGGTTTGCTGGTGCAACACATTCAGCCGCCGATGCAACGCCTCCTGAAAATGTGAGCATCGTCCCAGCAATGAGTGTTGAGAAAATTTTATTACGCATGATGTCCTCCCATGGAATTTTTATTACTCTGATAAAACGTTAGCGAAAAGAATTGGTGCTGTAAATACGGATATTGCACCGTAGTTATACGTATAAATGCGTAAGTAATCTTTCATATGGCTCTTCGCTTGGTATGCGCGCTGATCGTGGTGGAAAGTTGATACTTGTTTCTTTTTGTAGAATGCTCAATAGTTTACACGTCACGTTAAAAAGGAGCATGTCTATGCCGCAAAAAGCTTTAAAAGTTGCCATCCAAATGGATCCAATTGAGGCCATAGATATCCGTGCGGATACGACGTTTCGAATTATGCTTGAAGCACAAGCGCGCGGCCATGAGCTTTTTTATTATACACCAGACCAATTATCCTTTCGAGAAGGGAGCGTCATAGCAAGAGGTTGGCCTGTTTCGATGCAAAATCAAATCGGCGATCATGTCGAGTTTGGTGAGAAAAAAGATGTGAATCTGGCGGATTATGATGTTGTCTGGCTGCGGCAAGATCCTCCCTTTGATATGGGCTATATTACGACTACGCATCTTTTGGACATGATCACCCCGCAAACGCTGGTGGTGAATGATCCTTTCTGGGTGCGCAATTATCCAGAAAAATTACTGGTTTTGAATTTCCCTGATCTCACGCCTCCTACCACAATTGCACGCGATCTGGACGCGATTAAAGAGTTCAAAGAAAAGCATAAAGATATCATTTTAAAGCCGCTTTATGGCAATGGTGGCGCGGGTGTGTTTCGGCTTGATGAAAATGATCGCAACCTCAGTTCGCTGCATGAGCTTTTCACGGGCATCTCCAGAGAGCCTTTGATTGCACAAAAGTTCCTGCCCGATGTCTCAAATGGGGATAAGCGCGTTATTTTGGTGGATGGCGAAGCGGTTGGTGCGATCAACCGTGTGCCGCAAGCGGGCGAAACGCGCTCCAATATGCATGTGGGCGGACGGCCAGAGAAGATTAACCTCAGCGACCGCGATTTAGAAATTTGCGCCAAAATTGGCCCGTTGCTCAAAGAAAAAGGCCAAATTTTTGTCGGAATTGATGTGATCGGGGACTATCTGACTGAGATCAATGTGACCTCACCGACAGGCATCCAAGAGTTGGAGCGCTTTGATGGTACCAATGTTGCAGAGCTTATCTGGCAGGCGATTGAGCAAAAGTGTTGATGGGGATTGGTGACGGGCCTGCGGTGATAAGGCTTGTGGTCGATCGGAGCAATCGCCTTCAGTTCAATGTGTATTTCACCCTGATTTTATAATTCAGGATGAAATGCTGGCTTGATGAGCTTCTTAATTTGATTCTGACAGCTCTTCCATGGCAACGGCTTTATCGTTTACGATGAGAACGGCTAAAAGGTCTTCAGAGCTTGTTGGCTTGATTTTTACCTTTACATCCGTATTAGAACCGGCGTTTACATCTGACATGCCTAGCAAGTCGCCTCGCATACCGCCATGGTAATTGTAAATCTCGACGGTTCCATTGTCGGATGCGCGTACGATATCAAGTGATAGATTTGTGTCGAAGTTTTGAGAGCTACGCACGAAAATTGCATCAGCACTTGCAGCGCTTGCTACGAAGATAAATGCAGATGAAATTGCCGCTAATGAATATTTATTAAACATTTGAAGACCTTCTTTTGAGTTTGTATTTTATCTTATAAGTGCTCCAAGATGCCGAAATAGAAGTAAGCAAAGGGACACCGTGAACAAGTGTAGAACATTTATTGTTTAATAAATTGATAAAGTGATGACTTTTGTTATTTCCCCTTTTTCTTGTCAGTGAGATATGAAAGGCAGATGTACCAAACATGATCGATACTTGGAGGCACGCCATGACGTCCGTTTTTCATCGCCACTCGAAAGCAAACTTGCCGACTGCGGTTGCTGGGGATGGGTGCTATATTGTGGATAGCAGCGGAAAGAAATATCTTGATGCTTGCGGGGGCGCTGCTGTTTCTTGTTTGGGCCATTCAAATGAGCGGGTGCGTGAAGCCTTGCACAAACAGCTCGATCAAATCGCCTATGCTCACACGGGTTTTTTCACATCAGCTCCTGCTGAAGAACTCGCGCAAACACTCGTGAAACATGCGCCAGGTGATTTGTCTCATGTCTATATTGTGTCGAGTGGTTCGGAGGCTATTGAAGCCTCTTTAAAGCTTGCGCGCCAATATTTCTTGGAGAAAGGAGAGCCTAAGCGCCACCGTATCATCGCCAGAAAACAGAGTTATCATGGCAATACTCTCGGCGCATTGGCAACGGGCGGGAATGAGTGGCGGCGGCAGCAATTCGCGCCGATGCTCATTGAGGTGAGCCATATTTCACCTTGCTATGAATATCGTGGCAGAAAAGCAGATGAAAGCCTTTTTGAATATGGGCAGCGTGTTGCAAATGAGCTTAAAGATGAAATTGAGCGCCTTGGCCCAGAAACGGTGATGGCTTTTGTGGCTGAGCCTGTTGTGGGTGCAACGCTTGGTGCTGTTGCTGCTGTCGAAGGCTATTTTAAGCGTATTCGTGAGATTTGTGATGAATACGGTGTCTTATTGATTTTAGATGAGGTGATGTGTGGCATGGGGCGCACTGGCAGCTTATTTGCCGCAGATCAAGAAGGTATCACGCCTGATATTACCACAGTCGCAAAAGGCCTTGGCGCAGGCTATCAATCGATAGGTGCGATGCTTTGCCGTGATGAGATATTCAATGTGATCCGAGATGGGAGTGGATTTTTCCAACATGGTCATACGTATTTAGGCCATCCTATGGCGTGCTCTGCTGCGAATGCAGTGCTCTCACAAATTGCAACTGAAGAGATGATGGCGCAGGTGAATTTGCGCTCAAATCAGCTTTTTGAACAATTGCGAGATCGTTTTGAGGGTCATCCGAATGTGGGTGATATTCGCGGGCTGGGTCTTTTCTTAGGATTAGAGCTTGTGCATGACCTCGAAACAAAAATACCCTTTGATCCGACGCTTGGCCTCAATAAGAAAGTTAAAGCGGCGGCGATGGCGGAAGGGTTGATGTGCTATCCGATGGGCGGCACGATTGATGGAAAGCTTGGCGATCACGTCTTACTTGCGCCCCCATTTATCATTGAAGAGCCGCAGCTCGAAGAGCTTGTGGAAAAGCTCTCACGGGCGATTGAAAGGGCGCTTGTGATATGAGCGCGCTTCCTACAATCATGCTCGCCCCTAATGGTGCGCGTCTCACACGTGCTGATCATTCTGCGCTCCCTGTGACGATTGATCAGATCGTTGACGCGGCGATAGAAGGCTATGAGGCGGGGGCAGATGGGCTCCATGCGCATGTGCGCGATGCAGATCAAAAACACGTTTTGGATGCTGGGCTTTATAATGAGCTTTTGGTTGAGTTGGAAAACACCATTCCTCAAATGAGCGTTCAAATTACCACGGAGGCCGTGGGTGCCTATTCTGCGCAAGAGCAATGTGACTTGGTCAAAGATGTATTGCCCGAAAATGTATCTGTGGCTTTTCGTGAGTTGGAACGGCTGGATGATAAAAAAGAATTGCATAGATTTTATCATTGGGCGCAAGAGGCCTGCATATCAGTACAGCATATTTTATATGATATTTCAGATATTGAGCGCTGGGCGCGGTTTGTCAAAGAGGCTGGATTGGATGAAGCGCGGCTTCAAACTTTGCTCGTTCTTGGGCGTTATGCGCCAAATCAAATCAGCTCACCCGATGATTTACTCCCGATGTATAAGAGCTTGCAAAATCTCCAGCCAAACGCCGATTGGGCGGTATGCGCTTTTGGGCCAAATGAAACGGCCTGTTTAAAAAAGGCGCATGACTTGGGCGGTAAAATGCGGATTGGATTTGAAAATAATACACTCAATGCGGATGGCCGCATTGCTGCAAATAACGCTGAGCGCATCTCAGAGCTTGTGGGCCTTCTATAGAGATATCTATCCAATAAATGCTGTAGTCAGCAAAGTTCTTTTGCGCTAAAGAGAGTGCGAATTATTTTTTAAACCGGCAGCTTTCATCGCTGATCCATCAACAAGGCTTTAGGTGCTTATGACACGTTTAATCCAGAACCTTTCGGAGATTTCTTCGCAATATGACGCGCTCTTTGTGGATTTATGGGGGTGCATGCATAATGGGATTACCGCATATCCTGAAGCGGTTAAAGCGATGCAAGATTACCGTGCGCAAGGTGGGAAGGTCATCTTTGTAACCAATTCGCCACGCCCTTGGAATTCAGTCGTTGAGCAGCTCAAAGGGTTTGGCGTGCCGGAGGATTGTTACGATTCGATCGCAACATCTGGCGATAGTGCGCGCTCTGCAATGTATTTGGGTGCGGTTGGCTCTAAGGTGTTTCATATTGGCACACCGGGTGAGATTGAAAGCTTTTTTGCGCCAATGGACTTACTCGGCGATGACGCTTTGGAGATAGAAACAGTTGCATTAGAAGAAGCTGAAGGGATCGTGTGCACAGGGCCAAATGATCCCCATGCTCCTTTGGAAGATAATCGCGCGGTTTTTCTTTACGCGAAAGAAAAGGGCCTCAAACTTCTTTGTGCCAATCCTGATATCGTTGTTGATCGTGGTGAATCGCGTGAATGGTGCGCGGGCGCTTTGGCGCAGCTCTATACAGATATGGGCGGAGAAAGCCTCTACTTTGGCAAGCCGCACCCACCAATTTATGATCTTGCAAGACGCAGGTTGGCGAAGATGGTATCTGTGGATGATAGCCGTATTTTGTGCATTGGCGATGGTCCGGCGACGGATGTTGCTGGTGGCCTTGGAGAAGGTTTTGATACGCTTTTCATCACGGGTGGATTGGCGGCTAGTGAATTCGGGGCGGACCCTGTTTCACCTGATCCTGAGCTTTTGGAGGCTTGGCTGCAAAAAGAACAGCTCTCTCCAGTGGCGTCGATTTCGTTCTTACGATAAAAATAAAAAAATTTGCAAATGTAGTGTCAGTCGAATTTCAACGCACATAAACCTAGCTTGAATTCGGCCATGAAGATCAGAGGGCCATATGCAGATCTATAGAGATTGGAAAATGATACCTGAAAACGCGAAGGGGACTTCTGCGGCTTTAGGGAATTTCGATGGGGTGCATCTGGGTCATATGCATGTGATTAACCGTGCACAAATTGCCGGCCCCTTGAGTATTGTTACATTTGAGCCTCATCCGAGGAGTTATTTTGCTCCCGATGCGCCGAATTTTCGGTTGATGAATGCCCAAGCCAAGGCCAATCGATTAGAAAAAAATGGCGTCGAGCAGCTATTTGAATTGCCTTTCAATGATGATCTTGCGCAGATGACGGCAGAAGAATTTGCACGCGATGTGCTTGCGGATGGTCTTGGGCTTTCTCATGTGGTTGTTGGTGCGGATTTTTGCTTTGGCAAAGATCGGAGTGGCGATGTTGATCTTCTCAAGAGCCTTGGTGAGCGTTTTGGTTTTGAGGTCAGTGTCGTTGAACTGATTACAAACCCTGAAGGCAAACCCGCTTCATCAACAGCTATTCGTAAAGCTTTAAGTGAAGCGCGCCCCTTGGATGCGAAAGAAATGCTAGGGCATTGGCACCGCATTGAGGGGAGTGTAGGCCACGGCGATAAACGTGGACGTGAGCTTGGATTTCCAACAGCGAATTTGCCTATCGATGGCCTGCACGCGCCGAAGTTTGGCATTTATGCGGTTCTCTTTGATGTTCTGACAGGTCCACATAAAGGCAGTTATAAGGGCGCGGCCTCTTTGGGTGTGAAGCCGACTTTTGGTGCAGATAAGCCTTGTCTCGAAACATTCATCTTCGATTTTTCGGGGGATATATATGGCGAGGACGTTTCTGTTTGTCTGGTTGAATATCTGCGCCCTGAGCAAAAGTTTTCAAGCTTGGACGCATTAATCGCCCAGATGGAAAAAGATTGCGTGATCGTGCGCGATATTTTGCAGGATTTATAGTGAATACAATGGCCAATCTTCGAGATCGTTTCTGGGAAAATATGCCGCTTAAGGATATGAATGAAAAAGAGTGGGAAGCGCTTTGCGATGGGTGTGGAAAATGCTGCCTCAATAAGATCGAAGATGCTGACACTGGTGAAGTCTTTTTAACAAGAGTGGCGTGTCGTTTGCTCGATGATAAAACATGCCGATGCACGCAATATAATATTCGCAAAAAACTCGTTCCTGAATGTATCAACTTAAATGCTGATAATATCGAAAAGCATGCCTATTGGATGCCGCAGACTTGCGCCTATCGGCTGCTCTATACAGGTGAGAGTTTGCCTGAATGGCATCCTTTGTTGAGCGGGACCAACCAGACTGTCCATGATGCGAATGTCTCTGCGCAAGGGATCACAGTCTCTGAAGTTGATGTTCGAGATGATGAGTGGGAGCAGCTTATTATTGATGAACCCGGCGTTGAAGTTGCACGTGAAGGACAAGATTAATGCGTATCGTGGCAGGTGATTTCAAAGGTCTCGCTCTTGCCGCCCTTGGGAAGGGCGATATGGGAGCACACCTGCGGCCCACGACGGACCGCGTGCGCGAAAGCCTATTCAACGTGCTCCAAGGCGGAAAATTTGGCACCCCTTTAGAAGGGGCGCGGGTTTTAGATTTATTTGCAGGGACTGGCGCATTAGGGCTCGAGGCTTTGTCTCGCGGGGCTGATCATATTTGCTTTGTGGATGATGGGCGCAAAGCTCAGCAGCTTATTCGGCAAAATATCAAGATTTGTAGCTGCGCTCAGTCTACCCAAATCCTAAATGTGAATGCTTTAAAGCTGCCTCAAAACACAAATCAAGCGTTTGATCTGATTTTCCTTGATCCGCCTTATGAAAAGCAACTTGGCGAAAAGGCTTTAGAACAAGCTTTTAAAAACGGCTGGATTGCAGATGATGCTTTGATCGTTTGGGAAGAAAGCGCGGCGATCAATGTGCCCGATGAATTGAATTTGCTTGATAGCCGCAAATATGGCGCGACTAAAATTCACTTTTTAGAACCGAGCTAATCCCCTCAATTACGGATAAATCTCCGTATATATTTTTAAGTGAGTTTGCTGTATGAAGGCTTCAGCGGCATTCGCTTTTGCGGGTGAGGGAAGTGACCACGAGCTGTTGTCAAAAAGAGGATTTTGTCACGCTTAGCTCTTTAATGTGATGTGATATTTAATGGGAGGTGTTATGTTTAAAGCGATTTTAATTGATAAAGTGGACGATAAGCAAAAGGTTTCATTTGAGCAGTTGGAGGCAAGCTCTTTGCCGGCAGGCGAGGTGGAAGTTGATGTTTCTTATTCGACATTGAACTATAAGGATGCTCTCGCGCTCACGGGGGCCGCGCCCGTTGTTCGTCGTTTTCCAATGGTCCCTGGGATTGATTGTGTTGGGCGTGTTGTGAAAAGCGCTTCTCCTGAGTTCAAAGAGGGCGATTGCGTTGTTTTGAATGGGTGGGGCGCTGGTGAGACACAATGGGGCGGCCTGTCTGAAAGAGCCACTTTAAGCGCGGCGCATTTGATTTCTTTGCCGTCATCTATTTCAATGAAACAATCCATGGCGATTGGGACGGCGGGTTATACGGCCATGCTCTGTGTGATGGCGCTCGAAAATCACGGTCTAACACCGGATATGGGCGAAATCCTTGTTACGGGTGCGGCTGGTGGCGTTGGAAGCGTGGCGATTGCTTTGCTGTCTGCCAAGGGTTTTGATGTTGCAGCGGCCACAGGGCGCGTGGAAGAGGAAGCCTATTTGCGCAAACTGGGGGCTAAAAATATAGTCCATAGGGAGGAGCTATCAGGCAAGCCTCGGGCACTTGCGCAAGAAAAATGGGCGGGAGCGATTGATGTGGCTGGCAGCCAAGTGCTTGCAAATGTCTTGTCGCAAATCAAATATGGGGGGGCTGTCGCCGCCTGTGGTTTGGCGGCAGGAATGGATCTTCCAAGCTCAGTCGCCCCATTTATCTTGCGTGGCGTAAGTTTGCTGGGGGTCGATAGTGTGATGTGCTCCAAAGAAAAGCGCATCAAGGCGTGGGACGAACTCGCGCAGCACTTGGATATGGGGCTTTTAGAAGAAATCACGCATGAGGTTGCCTTCGAGGAGGTTCTTGAGATTGCTCCCAAGTTTTTACAAGGCCAAGTGAAGGGGCGTCTTGTTGTCGCGATAAATCCTGAGGATTAGCAAGAAGATGATCATGAGCGACCAAGCTGTCACTTTGATCATTTGGTAAATCTCCCCTGAAAACAACGCGTTTAAAGGGGAGATTTTTATGTATTACGCATCTAAGTTTTCAACATTGAGCGCATTGTCTTGGATAAACTCACGGCGCGGTTCTACAACATCGCCCATGAGCTTCGTGAAGATACCATCGGCTTCTGTGAAATCTTCAATCTTAACCTGCAAAAGCGTCCGCGCTTCTGGATCAAGCGTAGTTTCCCAAAGTTGATCAGGGTTCATCTCGCCCAAGCCTTTATAGCGCTGAAGAGAAAGCCCTTTTTCGCCCTCTTCAAGAACTGCGTTCAAGAGATCAACAGGGCCATGGATGAGTGTTTGACGCTCTTTGCGGATGAGTTGCGAAGGTTGCGCATAACGCCCTTGCGTGGCGACCACCTCTTGCTGGATGCGGCGAGACTCACCGCCGCGCAAGATAGCACCATCGAGATTGCGTGTTTCTTCAACGCCGCGAAGAACGCGCGTGAGACGCACGCCTGCATCTTGTGTTGGACGCGCAGACCAGCCTTTTTCATATTCAAGAGCCACGAGATCAAGACGCTTGACCACATCATCTGCGATGCCTGTAAGATCTTTATCAGCGCGGCCCGCTTCAAACGCGCCAGCTAATGCAGCTTGCTCGATGATATGACGCGGATAATGCGTTGGGAATGCATCCAGAATGCGCTTGAAAGTACGCGCGCCTTCAACCACACGGCGCAAATCAGCCCCAGCAATTTCTTCGCCAGATTTCAGGCGCAAAACAGCGCCCTCAACACCTTGCTCAATGAGGTAATCATCCATGGCGGCTTGGTCCTTGAGGTAAACCTCAGATTTGCCGCGGCTGACTTTATAAAGAGGGGGTTGCGCAATAAACAAATGCCCTGCTTCAACGATTTCACGCATCTGACGGAAGAAGAAAGTCAAAAGCAATGTTCTGATATGCGCACCATCGACATCCGCATCGGTCATGATGACGATCTTATGGTAGCGGAGCTTATCAAGATTGAACTCATCGCGCCCAATCCCAGTGCCAAGCGCCATGACCAAATTGCCGATTTCCTGCGAGCCCAACATGCGATCAAAGCGCGCGCGCTCCACATTGAGGATTTTACCTTTGAGAGGCAAAATAGCTTGCGTGCGGCGATCGCGCCCTGTTTGGGCAGAGCCTCCCGCAGAGTCACCCTCCACCAAGAAGACTTCGGTTTGTGATGGGTCTTTTTCAGAGCAATCTTTAAGTTTGCCGGCAAGGAAGTTCACATCAAGCGCCGTTTTGCGGCGTGTCAGTTCGCGTGCTTTTCGAGCGGCTTCACGCGCAAGTGCTGCTTCGATGATTTTTCCAACGATCATACGCGCTTCATTTGGGTTTTCATCAAACCATTCGGTGAGCTTCTCGCCGACAAGATTTTCAACAGCAGGGCGCACCTCGGATGAGACGAGCTTATCTTTGGTTTGTGAAGAGAATTTCGGATCTGGCACTTTAACGGAAAGAACGCATGTTAGGCCTTCACGCGCGTCATCGCCTGTGAAGTTGACCTTTTCTTTCTTTGCGATGCCGCTCTCTTGGGCATATTTCGTGAGCGTCCGTGTAAGAGCGCCGCGGAAGCCTGCAAGGTGTGCGCCGCCGTCGCGCTGGGGGATGTTGTTGGTGAAAGGAAGTACATTTTCATGGTAGCTGTCATTCCACCACATTGCGACTTCTACGCCGATATCATCGCGCTCACCTGTAACAAAAATAGGTTCGCTCATCATCGCAGATTTGTGACGATCAAGATATTTGACGAATTCTTTCACGCCGCCATCATAGTAAAGCTCTGATTTGACTGGCTCAGAAGGGCGATCATCTTCTAGGATAATCCGCACACCTGAATTGAGGAATGCCAATTCGCGCAGGCGCTTTTCTAATGTCTCAAAAGAAAACTCGAGATTAGAGAATGTGCCTTCAGGATCATTTGTTTTTGAAGAGGCGAAAAAGCGCACTTCCGTACCTGTTTCATCACCTGCATCGCCGATCACTTCGAGGTGTTTCGTCGTGTCGCCTTTTTCAAAGCGCGCGATATGGACTTTGCCATTGCGCCAAACTTTAAGCTCAAGCCATTCTGAAAGCGCGTTTACAACCGACACACCAACGCCGTGAAGACCGCCAGAAACTTTATAAGAGTTGCTGTCAAACTTACCACCAGCGTGCAGCTGCGTCATGATGACTTCTGCCGCTGAAACGCCTTCTTCGGCGTGCATATCAACAGGAATACCACGGCCATTATCGCGCACAGAAACAGAACTATCTGCGTGGATTTTAACGTGCACGTAATCCGCATGCCCAGCAAGCGCTTCATCAATCCCGTTATCGACAACCTCATAGACCATATGATGAAGGCCAGAACCATCATCCGTATCGCCGATATACATCCCAGGCCGTTTACGAACTGCTTCTAACCCTTTGAGAACTTTAATAGAATCTGCGCCATACTCGGCGGAGTTCTGCACGTCGCTTGACATACGTAATTCCTTATTATTTCTTTTCTTTTATATACGATTTATCAGAGGTCTTGTCACGTCATTCGTGCTAAAAAACACGCGAAACAGAGCCGTGCTAAGCTTGGGCTAATTCTGGGGTTGAAATGCGGTAGCTTAGGGCCTCTGTAATATGATGCCGTTGAATTTTTTCTTGGCCTTCAAGGTCTGCGATTGTGCGTGCGACGCGTAAAACGCGGTGATAGCCGCGCGCAGATAAGCCGAATTTTAAGGCCGCTTTTTGAAGGATTTCTTGGCCTGCGGCTTCGACTTGCGCAACGTCTTCGAGTTGCCTCCCTTCAAGATGGGCATTGCAGAGATTTTCTTGAGAATTGCGCTTCATTTGGATTTCTCGAGCCCGTGTGACACGCTCGCGTATCAGAGATGACGGATCTCCTGAAGCCGGTAAGCTTAGGCTTTGAATGTCAGCGGGCGGCAGATCAATTCTTATATCAAAGCGGTCCATCAGAGGGCCAGAGATGCGATCAAGATAACCCTCTTTGCATTTAATCCCCTTATAATTCGCATTCGCGGGGTCATTGCAATAACCACATTTGCATGGATTAGCGGCTGCAATGAGCATAAA
>CALLMA010000057.1 GCA_938008015.1 uncultured Celeribacter sp. | reverse complement strand
CAAGCGGCAAAGAGGTCTCGCCAAATTGAAGTTTTGCGAGGCGGGCGTAGAGGCCGTTTTCTTTGATGAGATTTTCATGCCTCCCCATTTCCACAATTTTTCCTTGATCTAAAACGAAAATCCGATCGGCTTTCTTCACTGTTGCGAGGCGGTGGGCGATGATTAAGGTTGTTCGTGTTTGTGCCATATCTTCGATGGCTCTTTGGACGTCTTGCTCTGAAGCGCTATCTAGCGCGGATGTTGCTTCGTCGAGGAGAAGGATTGGGGCGTCTCGTAGTATCGCGCGCGCAATTGCGATACGCTGCTTTTGGCCGCCTGAGAGCATAATCCCACGTTCGCCAACAAAGGTATTATAGCCATCAGGAAGTTCAGAAATGAAATCATGAGCGGCAGCGGCTTTTGCTGCGTTTTCTATGCTCTCTTGATCTGTATGCTCACAACCAAAAGTAATATTATCTTTGACAGAGGAGGCAAAAATCGCTGGATCTTGCGGCACGAGCGCGATTGATTGGCGAAAATCTTGTCGGTTCATTTCATTAAGCGGAATGCCGTCGATCTTGATGGTGCCGTTTTGCGGATCATAAAATCTCTGCAACAGCTGCATGATTGTCGATTTTCCCGCGCCAGAAGGGCCAACGAAAGCGATTGTTTCGCCTTGGTTTATCTCAAAGGAAACATCGTCGAGGGCTTTGAGGTCTTTTCGAGAAGGGTAATTGAATTGGACGTTCTCAAAAGAGATTTGGCCTGTAGCAGGCTGGGGGAGTTCGATTGGGTTTGCTTTGTCTTCAATTGGGTCTTTTGCATTTAAGAGTTCAACCAAGCGTTCTGTGGCGCCTGCTGCGCGCTGCAACTCTCCCCATATTTCAGACAGGGCTCCAGCTGCGCCTGCGACCATAATTGCATAGATGACAAATTGGACCAGCTCCCCAATTGTTATCAACTCTGCGCGCACATCACGTGCGCCAATCCATAAAACACTTACAACACCAGAAAAAATAAGCGAGATAACAACAACAGTCATATATGCGCGAATTTTGACACGCGTTTTCGCACTCAAAAACGAATTTTCGACAACCCTGTTAAAATGCTTGGTGAGGAAGTTCTCAGCGGTGAAAGCTTGGACCGTTTGCGCAGCAAGGAGTGCTTCAGAAGCGGAGGCAGAAGAATTGGCAATCCACGTTTGATTTTCATTCGAGAGCTTGCGCAAATGCCGGCCAAAAACAATGATCGGCACAAGCACGATGGGAACGATCAGTAAAATAAGCCCAGTGAGTTTCAAAGAGGTGATCAGCAGCATCGCAAAACCACCTATCAAAATCACAAAATTGCGCAAAGCAACGGAGATTGATGAGCTAATGACGGATAAAATGAGTGTCGTATCGGTGGTCAGGCGTGAGAGGACTTCGCCCGTCATAATCTTTTCATAAAAAGCCGGCGACATCTGGATCATGCGCGCAAAAACGGCGGCACGCATATCTGCGATAACGCGCTCTCCAAGCTTCGTAACAAGATAATACCTCAGGCCTGTGCCGATGGCGAGCAGGAGGGCAATGAATAATGCCGCGAAAAAGTAGCTATCTAAAAGCGACAAACCTTCAGTTTGAAATCCATCGACAATACGCCGAACGGCAATTGGCAAGATAAGCGAGATACAAGCTGTCACAAGAAGCGCTAAAATCGCGGCAACAATCGTAAGCTTATAAGGCGCAAAAAATGTTTTCAGTGACCAAAGGGACTGGACCTTTTTTGACTTCTCTCGCGATTGCGCTTCTAAGTTTGTCGCATTTCTTGCCATTATAACAGATCTCTTAGCATTGGAATGAGCGGGATATCCGCTTCTGGCATTGGAAAGTCTTTGAGCTTATTGGCATAAACCCACTTTAAGACTTGCCCTTCTTTGGGCTGAGGAGTGCCCTCCCATTTACGGCACACAAAAAGCGGCATGAGGAGGTGGAATGTTTCGTAGCGATGTGACGCAAAGGTGAGCGGCGCCAAGCATGAATTCCACGTTTGAATGCCAAGTTCTTCATCAAGCTCTCGAATAAGGGCTTCCTCAGGCGTTTCATTCATTTCGACTTTACCACCAGGAAATTCCCACAGCCCTGCCATGGATTTGCCTTCAGGACGTTGCGCCAATAAAATGCGCCCATCAACATCAATCAAGGCTACAGCGGAAACGAGAACGGTTTTGAGCGTCATATTGAGGCCTATTTTGTTAAAAGATTAAGAACGATAATCAGCGTTGATCGAAATATAGCCATGCGTTAAATCGCATGTCCACATCGTGCTCTTACCGTCACCAAGACCCAAATCAACACGGATGGTAAGCTCTTGGCCCTTCATGTGAGCCGCCGCATCTTCTTCTTTATAGCTTTCGGCCACCCAGCCTTTTTCAGCCACAAGCACAGTGCCAAACCAAATCGAGAGGAGATCGCGATCAGCTGCGGCACCTGATTTGCCAACCGCCATGACAACACGGCCCCAATTTGGATCTTCGCCTGCAATTGCCGTCTTCACCAAAGGAGAATTTGCAATAGCAGAAGCAACCTTGCGGGCGTCTTGGTCTGTTGTCGCGCCCGTTACATTCACTTCGACAAACTTCTGCGCCCCCTCACCATCGCGGACAACAAGATGTGCCAATTCTAGCATCACATCGCGCAAACCTTGGTAAAAAGCCGCCGCATTCGCACTGCCTTTCGTGATTTCAGACGAGTCAGATTGCCCCGTGGTACCCATGATTAAAGTGTCTGACGTTGAAGTGTCGCTATCAACTGTGATGCAATTGAAGGTTTCATCACTCGCTTTTGAAACCATCTCTTGCAACAGCTCTTGAGAAATCTTTGCATCTGAAAACAAATAGACAAGCATTGTGGCCATATCCGGTGCAATCATGCCAGATCCCTTGGCAATACCCGAAATATTGATCACACCTTCAGGCGTTTCAATCGTTGTGCTTGCGCCTTTAGAAAAAGTATCTGTCGTCATGATGGCTTGCGCGGCCGCTTCCAGATGACGCTCATCAAGCGCCTGTGTGAGCTCACCGACTTTGGAGATGATTTTATCATGAGGCAAGCGCTCACCAATCACCCCTGTCGAGCTTGTAAAGACACGGGCTTCTGGCAGCCCCGTTTGCTGTGCAACGGCTTCGCATAATGCTTTGACCGATACGTCGCCAGCACGCCCCGTAAACGCATTAGAATTTCCTGAGTTTACAATAATGGCCGCGCCCTCATCAGTATGAGCGCTTATCTTATTCTGGCAATCTAAAACATTGGCTGAGCGCGTCGCAGATTTTGTAAAAACACCAGAAACTGTTGAACCTGGATCTAAAACGGCGAGCATCACATCGGTACGGTTTGCATATTTAACCCCTGCTTGCGCAACAGCAAATCGAACACCTTTGATAACAGGCAGTTGTGGAAAGCCGTTCGGCGGTGCAAGGGGTGAAATTTCAGTGATGGTCGCCATTTTTAAATCTCTTGTTTTATTGAGCTGAAAGTAGGTCAGTGTTACGGATGAGAGCTGGGTCTATGCCCTCTGCGCGTGTGATCGTCGCTTCATTTTCGAGCGCTACAACCTCAGTGCGCACGGCTTCTTCGCGCAATTGAAAAGCGAGCTCTTCGCTGACTTGCTCCAAAGGCGGAACGTCAGAAACGCGTGTATCGTTTAGCTTGATTACATGCCAGCCAAATTGAGTTTGAACAGGGGCGGATATATCCCCCACACTCATTTCAGTTGTCGCCGTTTCAAAAGGGGCGACCATCATGCCAAGGCCAAACCAACCCAAATCACCGCCATTCGGACCAGAGGGGCCCGTTGATTTCATTTTAGCAAGTTCGCCGAAATCTTTTCCGCCATTTAGCTCTTCAATCAATGCGAGTGCTTCTTCTTGAGTTTCCACTAAGATATGCGCCGCGTTAAATTCGCGGCTTGGTTCAAACTCTTCAAATCTTTCTTCATATGCTGCTTGCAATGTTACCTCAGTCACAGCTTCTTGCTCTATTTCGGCAATGGCGGCACCTGCGACCAATTGGCGCGCATGATTGTCAATCTCGTACTGAAAGCGCGGCTCTTGACCATCCATGGATTGCTGCAACAGCTCTTGCTGGATCAGCTGCGTCACAAGGCCTTCGAAGAGCTGATCATCGGGCAAGCTTTTAAATTGTGCCGGCAAGCTCTCAAGCGCAGTAATAACATGCCCCAAAGTGATTTGAGTGTCATTCACACTGGCAAGCACCGTATCAGCGGATTTTATGCCTGCATCTTGGGCAAAAACGGGAGAGGTGAGAGCGGATAGGGCAAAAGCACCAAAAACAACACGAAAATTCATATAAAAACCTTTCCTTTAAACATCTGTATCTGCACTGAGCGTTGACACTTGAGATATGCCCCCTTACATCCCTTTAAAGTCTTTGGGTGAAGGCTTGCGTATTGTATCTATGGGTTTCCAAGGATTGGGGCAATACACCTTCTCGAAATAAGATAAATTAAGGCGCATCGGGCGGAGAGAAAATGTTAGGCTTTGGTACATTAACAAAAAAACTATTTGGTACGCCAAATGATCGTAAAATCAAGGCGACACGCTCGATTGTGGCGCAGATCAATGCTCTTGAGCCAGAGTTTGAAAAGCTCGATGATGCGGGTCTTGTTGCAAAAACACAAGAGTTCAAAAAACGCATAGAAACTGGTGAAAGCTTAGATGCGCTTTTGCCAGAAGCTTTTGCCAACTGCCGCGAGGCTGCGCGCCGCGCTTTAGGGTTGCGCGCCTTTGATACGCAGCTCATGGGCGGTATCTTTTTGCACCAAGGCAATATTTCTGAGATGAAAACAGGCGAAGGGAAAACGCTCGTTGCGACATTCCCTTCTTACCTAAACGCCCTGACGGGGCGAGGCGTGCATGTTGTCACCGTCAATGAATATCTTGCAACGCGTGATGCACAGTGGATGGGCAAAGTCTTTACCGCGCTTGGGATGACATGTGGCTCAATCTACAGCCAGCAGCCCGAAGAGGAAAAGCGGGCCGCCTATGCATGTGATGTGACATATGCGACAAATAACGAACTTGGCTTTGATTATCTGCGCGACAATATGAAATCTGACATCTCGCAAATCATGCAGCGCGATCACTACTTCGCAATCGTTGATGAAGTCGACTCGATTTTGATTGATGAGGCTCGTACGCCACTTGTCATTTCCGGTCCCTCGGACGATCGTTCCGATCTTTATGTGACAATCAATCAGCTCATTCCTTCATTGACTGAAGCGCACTTTGAGCTCGATGAGAAAACGCGCCAAGTCACCTTCACAGAAGAAGGGAATGACTACCTTGAAGCCCTTCTAAGAGACAACGGCCTTCTTCCTGAAGAGCAATCTCTTTACGACCCTGAAAGCACAACGCTGGTCCATCACGTCAACCAAGGCCTTCGTGCGCATAAACTGTTCCAAAATGGTGTGCATTATATCGTGCGCGATGGCGAAGTTGCCCTTATTGATGAGCATACAGGACGTATGATGTCGGGGCGTCGCTTATCGGAAGGCCTCCATCAGGCCATTGAGGCGAAAGAAAATGTGACTATTTTGCCTGAAAATATCACAATGGCCTCTGTGACATTCCAAAACTATTTCCGCCTTTATGAGAAACTCTCTGGTATGACAGGCACAGCCGCAACTGAGGCGGTTGAATTTATGGAGATTTACAGGCTTGGCGTTGTGGAAGTTCCAACAAATCGCCCCATTCAGCGGATTGATGAAGATGACCGCGTTTACCGCACAGACAAAGAAAAACTTGCTGCTGTTCTTGCTGATATTCGCGATGCAAACGCAAAAGGGCAGCCCGTTTTAGTTGGCACAACCTCAATTGAGAAATCAGAACAAGTTTCCCAGTTCCTCAAAACTGAAGGCATCGAACATAACGTCTTGAATGCGCGCCATCACGAACAAGAAGCTCAAATCGTCGGTGATGCAGGCAAATTTGGCGCTGTTACCATTGCGACGAATATGGCTGGTCGAGGTACAGATATTCAACTTGGCGGAAATGTCGAGATGAAGGTCATGGCCGCATTAGCT
>CALLMA010000056.1 GCA_938008015.1 uncultured Celeribacter sp. | reverse complement strand
CACAGCTTCCGAGACGCCCGATAACCCACGGCGCGCCATGGCCTGATCAAAGGCAGCAGGGTTTTCGCGGATGGTTTTTATATCATGCATCTCTTTGGATCCTTCTTGAAATCAGATAAATTATGAAAAGCCTTATGACGGAAGAGCGAAAAGGGATCAACCTTGGTTTTTGCCGCGTAGCTGAGGTGGAATGTAATTTGGGCCTTCTTTGAGAAAGCGCTCATATTCCTTTTCGTAGTCTTTATCGTTGAGGATGGTATCGGGCCATATGTTGCCCTTATCTTCACGAGCGTTACTGTCTATTTCGACTGTCCCATCTAGAAAAAATGGAGTATTAGAAGTTGTTAAATGACAGTGCATATTTTTTTCTAAAATTGAATCGCGGATTGCAGTTCCGCCAAATGATGGATTGTGAAAGTTGTCACCACTTAGAGTCAAATATCTAAAGCGTGTATAGAGGAATTTTGAATGTTTAAATTTTACATTAGTGAGTCTTTGTTCTTTGGTGTATGAAAATGATGCATAGGAGAAATTAGTCTCAAATAGTATTGCTTTCGAAAGCATTGTGTTCGCTAGAATGGCGCTCTCCAGTATCGCTCCAGTTAGGTTTGCTCCAGTTAGGTTTGCTTCAGTTAAGTTTGTTCCGGATAGATTTGCTCCAGCTAGGTTTGCCCCAGTTAAGTTTATTTTTTTAAAATTTAATTTACTTAAATCCATTCCGATTAAGTTTGTATTTGAAAGATTGATTTTATAATCGGGCTTTAATTTATTAGTTGCGTTAATTTCACAAAGTATCTGAACGGCTTTTTGTGTATCTTTGCGTACTGCTTTACCCGGATCAAATGATGTGTCTTCGAATTTCGTGAATTCTTTATCGGGGTTAGAGTAACTGGCGTGGGACATTGTCTGCACATATTCAGATATGATCGAGCAAATTTCGGTCGCCACTTTAACATCGTTTTGTTTTTCATCAAAGAGGCGTTTCAGAGTATTCAGCGCAATAATACGCTTTAGAAAATCATCTTTAATAAAAGTGCGGACTGGTTGGAGGTTAGTTTTGTCGCGATCATTTCCATCATTATTATCTTCAAATGTTGAAACTTCATGTGTTGCAAATAAATCATTTGTAGCGGCTGTGAGCTTAACGTTGAAAAGCTTGAGCTCATTATGATCATTTTGCCGGCGTGTTTCTTGCAGGCGCCAGATTGTAAAGGGTAGGGCGACGAGAGCACTGAGAGTTGCAATGAGAGCTATGCCCACTGTTAAATCTAATTCACGTTCATTCTTTGGGGTGGATAAGACTTCCTTTTGAATGAATAAGAAATCAAGTAGGCCGTAAAGAATTTTTGCAAACAGCTCTAACCAAATCAGAGCGGCAATAATTACAATCATTCTTCCAAATGAATTGCTGGGGAGATATTCTTTGATGTCCTTCCATAATATCTGCCAAGAGTTGGATTTGAAAATGCTTCCAATTCTTAAGAAGCGATCAAAAAATGTGGCAAGTATCCACAGGCTGATGAGCGAGATGCCAACGAATGTCACCACCGTTAGAAAAAGGGCTTGCATATCAATATCTGCAAAGCCTTGCCAAAAGCTATAAATCGAACTGCATAGTTTTGATATTATAGTGAACATATATTGCCTAAAAAGATGAATGAATAAATGCCTTTATAAAGCATTGTTTTTATGTCGATGTCACTATGTGAATGCTTGAATTCCTTTAAATTCCTTCAGAGAATTGCGTATTAATTCAGCTTTCCTTCGGTCTCATTCTAAATAATCCCTTCTCATCCATATTGACGTTTGAAAAATGTGCCTTGCTTGCCTATGGTGCGCATAGACAACTTATTCCAATAATATAGGGTATTTTTATGAGTGACATGGCGAGTGATCCGAAGATAAACGAGGATTTAATTGCAGCTCATGGGCTTTCATCTGATGAATATGCTCGAATTTTGGAAATTATGGGGCGGGAGCCGACATTCACGGAGCTTGGGATTTTCTCGGCGATGTGGAATGAGCATTGTTCTTATAAGTCCTCGAAAAAGCATTTACGCGGGCTTCCTACGACGGGGCCTCAGGTGATCTGCGGGCCGGGGGAGAATGCGGGCGTTGTTGATATCGGCGATAATCAGGCGGTTATCTTCAAGATGGAAAGTCACAATCACCCTTCTTATATTGAGCCTTATCAAGGCGCTGCGACGGGCGTTGGCGGGATTTTACGCGATGTGTTTACGATGGGCGCACGCCCCATTGCGGCGATGAATTCGCTTTCCTTTGGTGAGATTTCACATCCGAAGACACGCCAGCTTGTGCATGGTGTTGTTGCAGGGGTTGGTGGCTATGGCAATTGCTTTGGTGTTCCGACTGTTGGCGGGGAGGTTCGATTTGATGCCTCTTACAATAGCAATTGTTTGGTAAATGCCTTTGCGGCTGGTCTTGCTGATGCGGATAAGATTTTTTATTCGGCCGCTTCTGGCGTTGGCATGCCTGTGGTTTATCTTGGCGCGAAGACGGGGCGCGATGGCGTTGGCGGGGCCACGATGGCTTCGGCTGAGTTTGATGACACGATTGAAGAGAAGCGTCCGACAGTGCAAGTTGGTGATCCGTTCACGGAAAAGCGCCTCATGGAGGCGACGCTTGAACTCATGCAAACAGGCGCTGTGATTTCTATTCAGGATATGGGTGCGGCTGGTTTGACGTGCTCGGCTGTTGAAATGGGCGATAAGGGTAAGCTTGGTATTCGCCTTGATCTTGAGAATGTCCCCCAGCGCGAAGAGAATATGACGGCTTATGAGATGATGCTTTCAGAATCTCAAGAGCGGATGCTGATGGTGCTTGAGCCATCAAAGGAAGATGTGGCGCGTGCTGTATTTGAAAAATGGGATTTAGATTTCGCCATTGTAGGCGAGACGATTGCGGAGGACCGTTTCTTGATTGTCCATCATGGCGAGGTGAAAGCTGATTTGCCGCTTTCGACTTTGGCTTCATCTGCACCCGAATATGATCGTCCTTGGACCCAGACGCCTCAGGCTGCGCCTTTTGATGAGGTTTTGGAGATTGATCCGATTGAAGGGTTGAAGGCTTTGATCTCTTCACCAAATTACGCTTCAAAAGCTTGGGTTTATGAGCAATATGACTCTCAAGTTATGGCGGATACGATGTGCACACCAGGCGCGGGCGCGGGGGTGATCCGCGTGCATGGCACAGATAAAATGCTTGCTTTCACGTCTGATGTGACGCCTCGTTATGTGAAGGCTAATCCTTATGAGGGCGGTAAGCAGGCCGTTGCAGAAGCTTACCGTAATCTCTCAGCTATGGGCGCTAAGTCTCTGGCAACGACAGATAATTTGAATTTTGGCAATCCTGAAAAGCCTGAGATCATGGGGCAGTTTGTTGGCGCTCTTAAAGGCATTGGTGAGGCTGTAATCGCGCTTGACATGCCGATCGTTTCTGGCAATGTGTCGCTTTACAATGAGACAGATGGCAAAGGCATTTTACCCACACCTACGATTGGTGCTGTGGGTTTGATCGAACATGCAGATCAGCTCATCTCTGGTGTTGCTGAGAATGGCGATTTAGCAATTTTGATTGGGAGTGCTGGATCACATCTCGGGCAATCGGCTCTTCTAGCGGAAGCTTTTGGTCGCTCAGAAGGCGACGCGCCTTATGTTGATCTTGAGGTTGAAAAGAGAAATGGCGAGTTTGTTCGCACCAATGGGTCTAATATTAAAGCCGTCACTGACTTATCAGACGGAGGCCTTGCTTTGGCTGCATTTGAATTGGCTGTTGAAGGGGGAACGGGAGTTTCACTAGAAACAGATGATATCAACGAGCTCTTTGGCGAAGATCAGGGGCGATATCTTCTTGCATGTAGTTTTGATCAAGCAGAGGTTTTAATGTCTTTAGCGGCTCAGCAGGGTGTCACGATAAGTGTTGTCGGGAAATTTGCTGGGGCTGAGGCTGCTTTTGGCCAGGTTTCGGCTGATATGGATGGTCTTGTCGACGTTTATAAAGGCAGCCTGCCGAACGCGCTCAATTGATTTGAAGCTCTAGTTTTGAGAAGTTTGACCTTGTAGAAGGCGCAGTGCTTGATTACATCGAATAGAACTTCGAGCCTAGGAGAGTAGAATGTCATTGAGTACACAAGATATTGAGATATTAATTCGTGGGGCCTTTCCTGAGGCAGATATTCGGGTGCAATCGCCTGATGGCCACCATTTCTCTGCTGAGGTTGTTGATGAAAGCTTTCGTTCTATGAGCCGTGTTGCTCAGCAAAGGGCCGTAAATGCAACAGTGAAGACTTACATTGATAGTGGTGAATTGCATGCCCTTGCTTTAACCACGCGTGCGCCCCTTAGTGAATGAGAAGCAAGAGTAAATAAAGGAAATACATATGTCTATTGAGCAAACTCTTCAAACTCTTGTAAATGAGAATGATGTCGTCCTCTTTATGAAGGGCACAAAAATGATGCCACAATGCGGATTTTCATCACGCGTTGCAGGGGTTTTGAACTTTCTTGGCTTAGAGTATCAAGATATCAATGTCCTTGAAGATGAAGAAATTCGGACAGGTATCAAAACGTTTTCAGATTGGCCGACTATTCCGCAGCTTTATGTTAAAGGTGAGTTTATCGGGGGCTGTGATATCATCACTGAGATGACGCTTTCTGGCGAGCTTGATCAAATGTTCGTTGAGAAAGATATCGCTTTTGATAAAGAGAAAGCTGATCAAATCAGAGCCGCAAATAGCGAAGAGTGAATTGCCGCAAATAGCGAAGAGTGAATTTGATTTATCAATAAACTAAGGGGAATTGGTATATTCTAAATTCCCCTTAGTGTAATATTTTAATTGTTTTTTGTCTCGAGTTCTGTTGCGAGGCTTTCTGCTCTCGCAGCTAATTCCGCAAGCGTATCACTTACAGATTGAGGAACGACAGGGACTTCAATTTTTTCAGGCTCTGGGCTAGGTTGATCTTTGAGGGCTTGTATAAGTGATTGATCTTCTTCGAGTTTCTTCTCAAGCTGCTTTTTTTGATCTTCGATTTCAACCGTTTTATCAGCCAGCATTAAACCAGCCATTAAGAGCATTCTTTCGGCAGGAAGGCGACCCATTTGTGAGGTGAGTGTCGTTGCTTCTGTATCGAGCATTTTCGCGGCGCTAAGAAGGAAACTCTCTTCGCCTTTTTGGCAGGCGACATCAAAATCTCGGTTGCCTATTCTTATTGAGATCTCAGGCATTAATCCAACTCCTCTTGCGTCATTGCAGCAGATGATGTTGCATGTTTTAACTCGCGAATGATATCTTCAAGCTCTGCTTTTTCGGCTTTGCGCGCTGCTTTTAGATCCTCTAGCTCTTCTTGGAGCTTTTGATTGAGCGTATTTTGCGTCTCTTTTAGGGTTTCAACCGCATCTTGAAGGTCTGCATTTTGGCCTTTCAAGCTGCTGAGAGCATTTTTTTCAATCTCTAGGTTTTCTTCTAAAGAGGTTTTGTCTGCTTTTAAATTTTCGATTTCTAGTACAAAGCCTTCATGCGCGTCTTCAAGAGCCGCATGCGCTTTCGCTTTTTCTTCATAGGCAAGGGTAAGTTGTTCAATCTGATGCTTATAAGCGTTCAGATCTTCACGGTCTTGCGGCTGTTTATCAGCGTCTTTTGATGCGCTTTCGATTAAATCTTTTGAAGCCTCATCAATGCGTTGGAGGGCATTTGCTAAGCGTGCTTCTAATTCGGATATACTACTCATGCCTGCTTTATCTCTTTGTTTGCTGTATGCAGCATCAGGTTTAACGAAATTCATCGCATGTTTAGGCATTATTGCGCATATGCAAGTTTAATTACCCATTATAAATGGCCAGAATTTCAACATATCTCTCTATATATGATTGTTTTTGAAGGGTCTCAAGGCTTTGTTTGCGGCAAGATGTAATACGCAGCTATCTGCTTTGTTTCACTGCAAAATATTCGTTTTTTTGTTGAAAATAGATAAGTATGCTTGAACTTCTTCACTATATTGATATCAGTAAAATAATATTTCAGGACCAATAATATATTATTTTTGGTGCAATCAGGAGAATCTATCGTGGATATTGCAAAGTTACGCCAATCTCATCCAGATCATTGGAAGCGCGCTGCCGCTATCCGAACACTTACCCTAGATGCCGTTGCTGCGGCGAATTCAGGGCATTCCGGCATGCCAATGGGGATGGCGGATGTCGCAACAGTTTTGTTTGAAAAGCACCTCAAGTTCGACGCATCTATGCCAAAATGGGAAGATCGCGATCGCTTCATCCTTTCTGCCGGTCATGGCTCTATGTTGGTCTATTCATTGCTTTACCTGACAGGTGATCCGCAGGTTACTTTAGATCAAATTAAAAATTTCCGTCAAACAGGCGCTTTGACAGCAGGGCATCCGGAAAACTTCTTAATTGATGCCGTCGAAACAACAACGGGCCCATTAGGGCAGGGTATTTCAAACGCTGTTGGTTTTGCGATGGCTGAAGAGGCCTTGCGGGCGCGCTTTGGTAAGAAGCTTCAAAACCACTTTACATATGTTATTGCGGGTGATGGATGTTTGATGGAAGGTGTGTCGCAAGAGGCGATCACATTGGCTGGGCGTCAAAAATTATCTAAGTTGGTTGTGTTTTGGGATAACAACAATATTACCATTGATGGTACTGTTGATATTGCCGATCGCACAGATCAGGTCATGCGCTTTAAGTCTGCTGGTTGGCATGTGCAATCTATCGATGGTCACGATCCAGAGGCAATCGATGCGGCTATTGAAGCTGCGAAGAAAACTGGCAAGCCATCCATGATCGATTGTAAAACGCATATCGCGCTTGGTCATGCGAAGCAGGATACTTCGAAAGGCCATGGGGCGCTGACGGATTCCGCGGAGCTTGAGGCTGCGAAAGAACTCTATGGTGTAAACTGGGGCGCATTTGAAGTCGCTTCCGATGTGAAAGCACAATGGGAAGAAATCGGGGCGCGCGGGCGTCAAGATCGCGTAGAATGGGAAGCGCGCTTTGAAGATGAATCAGAGCGTCGTCAGGCTGAATTCAAGCGTGTATTTGCACTTGAAGCTCCTAAAAAGCTATCAGCGGTGATTAAATCATTTAAACGCCAAACATCTGAGCAAGCCCCGAAGATGGCAACACGCGCATCTTCTCAAAAGGTGCTTGAAGTCATCAACCCAATCATGCCGGAAACAATCGGTGGTTCCGCTGATTTGACGGGCTCAAATAACACTTTGACAGCTGATCTTGGTGTCTTTGATGAGACAAATCGCAAGGGGCGTTATGTCTATTACGGTATTCGTGAGCATGGCATGGCGGCCGCTATGAACGGGATGGTGCTCCATGGGGGTATTCGCCCTTATGGTGGGACTTTCTTCTGCTTTACAGATTATGCGCGCCCTGCAATGCGCCTATCTGCATTGATGAAAGTTCCGACAGTCTATGTGATGACACATGATTCTATCGGGCTTGGCGAAGATGGCCCAACGCACCAGCCTGTTGAACATTTGGCAATTTGCCGCGCGACGCCAAATACATTTACAATTCGCCCAGCTGATACAGTAGAAACTGCTGAAGCTTGGGAAGTTGCTTTAACATCGCGCGAAACGCCTTCTGTGCTTGTATTGACACGCCAAGGGCTTCCAACAGTTCGTAAAGATCATAAGAATAACAATCTTGTATCTCGCGGTGCTTATGTGCTTGCTGAGGCTGAAGGCAAGCGTCAAGCAATCCTTATTGCATCAGGTTCTGAAGTGGCTATCGCAATGGAAGCAAGAGATATTCTTCAGGCTGAGGGCATCGGGACGCGTGTTGTTTCTATGCCTTGTATGGAGCTATTTGCTGAACAAGATGAAGCATATCGTCGCCGTGTCTTGCCGGCTGGTGCTGTCCGTGTTGGGATTGAAGCTGGTCGTCGTGATGCTGGTTGGGATCGCTGGTTGCTTGGCGAACGTGGCCGTGAAGCAAAGCAAGCCTTCGTTGGAATGACGGGCTTTGGCTCTTCTGCGCCAGCTGATGAGCTTTACGAAAAATATGGTATCACTGCGAAAAATACAGTCGAGCAGGTGAAATCACTTCTTAAATAAGATCAATATGATTTTATAACGACATTCACACTTAAACGAGGAGGCCCATTCGAATGAATGGGCCTTTTTCCTACCTGTCATTATCCCTCATGCTAGCGATAACATCTAAAGTTAACGTTAACATGTTATCGCTAAACAGTTTTATGAATTTTGAAATGCTTCTATAAGCCAGATGAATTTAGGAATGCTGGTGGAGAAGAAGCATGACAATCAAGCTGGGAATTAATGGCTTTGGACGCATTGGCCGGTGCACATTGGGGCATATCATCGAGGCTGGTTTGAATGAGGTTGAGGTTGTGGCGATCAATGCGACTGGCCCGATTGAGACCAATGCTCATCTCTTGAAGTATGATTCAATCCATGGGCGCTTTAAAGGCGATGTGAAAGTCGAAGGGCAGACGCTTGATCTTGGCCGTGGTCCGATAAAGGTGCAATCCACTTATGATATGAATGAGCTGGATTGGGGCGGTGTTGATGTTGTTTTGGAATGTACTGGCAAATTCAATGACGGTCACAAAGCTAAGACGCACCTTGAAAGAGGCGCAGGCAAGGTTTTAATCTCCGCGCCGGCTAAGAATGTCGACCGAACAGTTGTTTATGGTGTCAATCATCGTGATATACGCGCTGAAGAAAAAATGATTTCTAATGGTTCATGTACGACAAACTGTCTAGCGCCACTTGCGAAGGTGCTGAATGATAAAGTCGGGATCGAAAGCGGTATCATGACAACCATCCATAGTTATACAGGCGATCAGCCAACACTTGATCGTCGCCATTCAGATTTATACCGCGCACGCGCGGCGGCGATGGCCATGATTCCAACATCAACGGGCGCTGCAAAAGCTTTAAGCGAAGTTTTGCCCGAACTCGAAGGCAAATTAGATGGATCGGCTATTCGCGTCCCAACTCCAAATGTATCTGCAGTAGATCTGACATTCCAAGCGGGCAGGGATGTGACGGCAGCTGATATCAATGAAATCATGCGCGAGGCAGCTGCCGGTCATATGGGCATGGTGCTTGGTTATGATGATGAGCCTAAAGTTTCTATAGATTTTAATCATACAACTGAATCTTCAATTTTCGCACCGGATCAGACGCGCGTTGTTGGACGCACTGTTAGAGTCCTGGCTTGGTATGATAACGAATGGGGTTTCTCAGCGAGAATGGCGGATGTTGCCGCAACAATGGGCCGTTTGAACTAGCCTGTCATAGAAATTTAAAAATTAAATTTAGCTCGGTTTCAACCGGGCTATTTTTTTTACCATAAATAAATTAACAAGCTATATGAATGATCTAATATTATTTTCTGTGAGTATTATATGACAAATACAATTGCATTCTATCTAGGCTTGGTGATTTTAGTCGCTCTCGGCCTTGATTTTGTTTTCAATGATTTCATGGCTTCGTTATTTATGGCGCGAAAATTCCTTGAACTGCTCAATTGGATAGCATTTTGGCGCTAGCTCATGTTTTTTGCGTGATATAGGTTGACCTTTGCAAAATTATGGCCATGTTAGCGATAACGGTATTTTACAGCCTTAATAATAATTGAGGGATGCATAAAATCCTGAATTAAAAATACATTTCAGCAAGGAGCTATTATGACAGTTAAAGTAGCAATTAATGGATTTGGTCGTATTGGGCGCAATGTGCTTCGTGCTATCATCGAAAATGGTCGCAAGGACATTGAAGTTGTTGCAATTAATGACTTAGGGCCAGTTGAAACAAATGCGCATCTTTTACAATATGATAGCGTGCATGGTCGCTTCCCTGTAGAAGTTAAGCATGATGAAAACTCCATTGATGTTGGTCATGGCCCGATCACTGTAACCGCGATCCGCAATCCAGCAGATTTGCCTTGGGGGCATGTTGATGTTGTTCTTGAGTGCACAGGTATCTTTACTTCGAAAGAAGCGTGCCAAGCTCACTTGGATAATGGCTCATCACGTGTGTTGATCTCAGCTCCGGGCAAAGATGCTGATAAAACAATCGTATTTGGTGTAAATCATGAAACACTAACATCTGATGATATTGTTGTATCAAACGCGTCTTGTACAACAAACTGCTTGTCGCCAGTTGCTAAAGTTTTGAATGATGAAATTGGAATCGTAAAAGGCTTTATGACAACAATCCATTCATATACAGGCGATCAGCCGACGCTTGATACGATGCATAAAGATCTCTATCGTTCGCGCGCAGCAGCGCTTTCTATGATACCAACATCGACAGGCGCGGCTAAAGCTGTTGGCTTGGTTTTGCCAGAATTAAACGGCAAATTGGACGGCGTTGCAATCCGCGTGCCGACGCCGAATGTTTCCGTGGTCGATCTCACATTTGAAGCGGCGCGTGAGACAACTGTCGAAGAAATTAATGCGGCCATTCAAAAAGCGGCTGAAGGGCCATTGAAGGGTGTTTTAGGGTATACAGAGAAAAAGCTTGTTTCTTCTGATTTCAACCATGATCCACACTCATCGATTTTCCACGCAGATCAAACGAAAGTTATGGAAGGCACAATGGTGCGCATTTTGACTTGGTATGATAATGAGTGGGGCTTCTCAAACCGCATGGCTGATACAGCCGTTGCGATGAGTAAGCTGATATAACTAAATAATATTTTTAAAGCCCTAAGATTTCTTAGGGCTTTTCTTTTTGACGTTTGAAATGTTGTTTTGTGCATTTGCCCAAATGATATATCGATCTTTAAGTATGTCTTCACAAATTTTAAAAATGATCCAACATACAAGGGCAATTGCTCCGAAAATAAAGAGTTCGATCATCTGAAGTGCCGCACCATAGCGAATGGCATCGATGCCAAATTCACGAATAAATCCTACATTGGCCATTGCATATGTGAATAGATTAGCTGTTGAAAATGCCAAAATGGCTGCCGCAACACCTGCCAAAATGAGCAGTAAGTAAGAGGGCCAGCGTGTAAGGTTCAATAAAAGCATTATGCTCTCCGCTAAATATTTAAAGCACAAAATCAATTTGGTTGATAATATGCCAAAAAAACTAAAGAAACATCCATATATTCACAAAATCGTTATTGAAGGCACATTCTAGCCTGCGTAAAGTGATCGCAAAATTACGGGAGCTCCATATCATGAACGATACACAAGGTTTTGACACACTGCAAATCCATGCAGGCGCTGAGCCGGATCCAGCAACGGGTGCGCGCCAGATACCGATTTATCAATCGACTGCATTTGCGTTTAAAGATGCAGATCACGCCGCTCGCTTATTCAACTTAGAAGAAGTGGGAAATATTTATTCGCGCTTAACCAACCCAACAGTGAGCGCGCTCGCAGCACGTATCACAGCCCTTGAAGGTGGTGTCGGGGGTATTTGTTGCTCTTCAGGACATGCGGCTCAAATTATGGCGCTTTTCCCTCTCATGGGGCCGGGCTTGAATATCATTGCCTCTACACGCCTCTATGGTGGGACTATGACGCAATTCAGCCAAACGATTAAGCGTTTTGGCTGGTCTGCAAAATTTGTTGATTTTGATGATTTGGATGCTGTTGAAGCGGCGATTGATGAAAATACACGCGCTGTTTTCTGTGAAGCAATTGCAAACCCTGGTGGTTATATCACAGATCTTGAAGCGATTTCTGCAATCTCTGATAAAGCTGGTGTGCCTTTGATTGTGGATAACACAACTGCGACGCCTTATCTTTGCAACCCAATCAAGCACGGTGCGACATTGGTTGTACATTCTACAACGAAATATTTAACAGGCAACGGTACTGTGACAGGTGGCGCGGTTGTTGATAGTGGTAAGTTTGATTGGATGGCGTCTGATAAATTCCCGTCTCTATCTCAGCCAGAACCTGCATATCATGGATTGTGCTTTGGTGCAGCGCTTGGCCCAATGGCTTTTACATTCCATTCAATCGCGGTAGGCCTTCGTGACCTTGGTATGACGATGAACCCACAAGGCGCTCATTATACTCTCATGGGTATTGAAACTCTCTCTCTTCGGATGCAAAAGCATGTTGCAAATGCACAAGAAGTTGCTGCATTCTTAGAGCAAGATGAGCGTGTTGAAGCGGTGACTTATGCGGGGCTTGCAAGTTCGCCTTATAAAGCGCGTGCTGAAAAATATACGCCGAAAGGAGCGGGTGCTTTGTTCACAGTTGCTCTTAAAGGCGGCTATGAGGCATGTGTTGAAACAGTGAATAACATGAAGCTTTTCTCTCACGTGGCAAATTTGGGGGATGCACGTTCACTTGTGATCCATCCGGCTTCGACAACACACCGTCAACTGAGTGCCGAGGAGCAAATAAATGCGGGCGCAAGCCCGAATGTTATCCGCCTCTCTATTGGGACTGAGGATGCAAAAGACATTATTGCGGATCTTGAAC
>CALLMA010000055.1 GCA_938008015.1 uncultured Celeribacter sp. | reverse complement strand
CATAATACGTTTTGGGTTTGAAGAATAAACATTTGCATGGATGAAGATCATGCGTATTAATATTTATTAATTAATAGGGAGAAGAGTATGAATTTTAAGTATGGATTGGTTGCGGCATCTGCATTTGCAGTCTCAGCAAGTGCCGCGTTGGCGGATAAGTGGGATATGGCTCTCGCGTATTCTGCAACAAATTATCATTCAGAAATTGCAGCTGAATTTGCGGCGGAAGTCACCGCAAATTCAGATTTGGAAATTGTAACACATCCAGGTGGATCTCTTTTTGGAGGATCGGAGATCTTTGGGGCAGTTCGTAAGGGGCTTGCTCCTATTGGCGAGCGCCTCATTTCAGCGCTTGGAAACGATAACGCATTGTATGAAGTTGATTCAGTGCCATTTTTGGCCACAGGATTTGAGGGATCCAAAAAACTCTATGAGGTATCAAAGCCCGTTCTCGTCGAAACATTGGAAGAGGCACGTGTGCATTTCTTGTACTCCTGCCCTTGGCCACCACAAGGGTTCTATAGCGCTGAAGCTGCGACTGATTTAGATTCCATTTCAGGCTTAAAATTTCGTGCATATAATGCGACCACATCGAAAATGGCAGAAGGCCTGGGAATGGTGCCAACTAAGATTGAAGCTGCCGAACTCGCTCAAGCTTTCGCAACAGGCGTTGCGCAATCTATGATTTCGTCAGGTTCAACAGGATATGACCGCAAGCTTTGGGAGCATGTGGATTACTATTATGATGTGAAGGCTTGGTTGCCGCGCAATATGGTGATTGTAAATGAAAAGGCCTGGAAGCGCCTTGATGATGATACGCAAGCGGCCATAACAACAGCTGCCGCCAATGCCGAGGCCAAATGTTGGGCTAAAGCAGAAGAGCTTGATGCTTGGTATATTGAGCAGTTTGAGGCAAATGGTATGAAGGTTGAAACGCTTTCTCCTGAGTTGCAAGCTGAGTTCGAAAAAGTAGGTGCTGAATTAAAGGCGGCCTGGTTGGAGCGTGCTGGCGATAAGGGCCAAGATGTTCTGGATGCTTTTGAAGCAGCTCAATAATCCAAGATAAATTAAGGCCATCTTTGGGGTGGCCTTAATGCGGCACTCTTGGGAGGGGTTTATGCGCAGCTTATCTGATTTTCTTGATAAAATATATAGATTGGGCGGGTTGCTCGCAGGTCTCTTTCTAATTTTGCTTTGTCTGCTAGTCTTGTTTAGTATTTTGTCGCGCTTGATTGGCGTTTATGCTGGCGGTGCAACCGATTATGCAGGCTACGTGATGGCAACGGCAACATTCTTAGCTCTGGCTGATACATTTCGTTCAAATGGCCATATCCGCGTGCAGCTCTTCGTTCAAAATGTGTCAGGTGCAAAGCGCAAGGCCGTCGAAATTTTATGCTTAGGAATTATGAGCTTCGCAACCAGTTTTGTCGCAATTTATATGGTTCGCTTGGCCTACGACAGCTATGATTTTGGCGAACGAAGTGAGGGGGCTGATGCGATATTACTTTGGATCCCTCAAACCCCCGTTGCCTTTGGTGCGATCCTTTTTGCGACAGCTGTGATCCACACATTGCTTCAGGCTATTTTTGATTATGATGCCGTCAATCCTGAAACAAAAGCGCATGAAGGGATGAATGAAGTATGAGTGAGACCATCTCAATTATAATTTTCCTTTCGACGCTTTTTATCCTCTTAGGTTTAGGTGTTTGGGTGGGAGCCGCGTTGCTATTAACGGCTGTCGTCGGCATGGCACTCTTTACCAACGCGCCCATTGGCGATGCGATGGCTGTTACAATATGGGGAGAACAATCTTCATGGACACTCACCGCGCTGCCGTTATTTATCTGGATGGGCGAAATCCTTTTTCGGACGAAATTAAGTGAAACGCTTTTTCGCGGCTTAGCGCCATTTTTGCGGCGATTGCCCGGTGGGTTGTTGCATGTGAATGTGGGGGCTTCAGCAGTCTTCGCGGCAATTTCGGGCTCATCTGCCGCTACAGTTGCCACCGTTGGCAAAATGTCGATCCCAGAATTGCGCGCTCGAAAATATCCAGAACACATGATCATTGGTACGCTTTCTGGAGCGGGAACATTAGGTTTGCTTATTCCCCCTTCCATTTCTATGATCATCTTTGGTGTCACCGTGAATGAGAGCATTTCAAAGCTTTTTATGGCGGCGATGATACCTGGCCTTTGTCTTGCTCTTCTTTTTATGTGCTACATTGTGATTTGGTCGCTGATCAACCGAAAAACATTTCATCCCATTGAAGACCTTGATACGTCCAATATTGGCAAAAAACTGATGGATCTTATTCCTGTTTTGGGTTTGATCGGGGGGGTGATTGGTTCGATTTATACTGGTATCGCAACGGCAACTGAAGCGGCCGCGCTGGGTGTTTTTGGGGCCTTAATGCTCTCTTTTATCCAGCGGAGCTTGACGATCGAAAGTGTGAAAGAAAGTATCACGGGCGCTGTGCGGACAACGGCGATGATTATGTTTATCCTTATGGGGGCTGGCTTTCTGTCTCTCGCTATGGGGTTTACTGGCATCCCCCGAGCTTTAGCTGAAACTATTGAAGCGTGGGAACTTTCACCACTTATGCTTATTGTGATATTGACGTGCTTTTATATCATTCTGGGATGTTTCTTAGATGGGCTAAGTTCGATTGTTCTTACAATGGCCGTTATTGAACCTCTGGTTCGATCTGCAGGCTTTGATATGCTGTGGTTTGGCGTTTATGTGATGATCGTTGTTGAAATGGCACAAATAACCCCGCCCATAGGCTTCAACCTTTTTGTGCTCCAAGGCATGACAGGCAAAGATATTGGCTTTATTTCTAAAGCATCATTTCCCATGTTTTTGGTGATGTGTGTCTTTGTTGTTATTTTGGTATTTTTTCCGGAGCTTGCAACATGGCTACCGGAAGTATTGAGTAAATAAAGCATTGAAAATGCTACTGAATATTTTCCGCCTGGATCAGGGCAGCGCTGTTATAAAAAATTCGAGGGCGTAGAAAACAGGCATTCACTGACCAACTTATGCAGCTTTGAGACGGTTTTCGCGCATGCGTATCGTGTTAGCCATGACATCATTTCCAAAGGCCCAATGCAAGCTCAATGATACGAATTTCTTCGTGAATCTCATGGATGAAATTAAAAGAGCGCGATTGTTGTTTGCGCAAAACCCGCAGAACCTCAAACCTTTTGATTGTAGCATAGGCGGCTTTCATGGCGTTGAAGCCCAAAGTTGGTTTGCTCAGCCGTTTAAACTTGCTATGATCTGCTTCGACGATGTGGTTCAGATATTTTATCGGCCGACGTTCAGCTTCTTTGTGGCACTTGTCCTCTTTCTTCAATATCTGGATTGCTTGGGGAAGTAAGGCTTTAGCCAGAAAGTGTTTAGCAGCGTGGCCGTGATAGATAAAAATCAGTCGTATCGCCAGTTGTGGTCACGACGCGATAGAGCCTCTCGGTCGATTATCTCACAATCGCCTGATGTCCATTTGCCTTTTATCTTGATCTAGGGGGCTCCGCCCGTTTATTCACTCATCTTGTCCACTGGACGATACGCCACCATAGGCGGATCGCTCCAAACTCAACCCGTCATGATCCGGCACAGTTCTTTGGTCTGTAATGCCACCTAAGCCGCTTTTCCATTTCATGTGCATGGCGCAGAACCCAGCTAAAAACCGCTGAATTCTCTCCACCAACACCTCGTTCTTTCAGCGTTTGCTCGAGATTGAGATAACTTTTGCTGCCACTTCAAATCAACGCTCATTGAATGACCGCCATCGAGAGGCAACTTCAGCGCATAGAAAGTTTTTTTGTAACATGGCCCGATGATGCTCGTTCCCCGTTTGGGCGTGTCGTTTTGCACATTCACAAAGGTGTATTTACGGTTGGGCAAATGCGGTCCAGTAAAAACAGGCTCGGCCACTCATCCTTTTTGCCGCAGCTATCACATTCTAGAATACGTTTTACATGGGTAAAGCAGCTAACCACCTGGCGCAGATAAGCCCCTTATATGGCTCACATTTTTGCT
>CALLMA010000054.1 GCA_938008015.1 uncultured Celeribacter sp. | reverse complement strand
ATCGATCCCGCCAGAAAGCCCAAGAACAACCTTAGAAAACCCAGCTTTGCCTATGTAATCACGCAAAGATTCTACCATCGCGCGGTAATCGCCTTCCCATTCATCAGGTTGGCTCACAATCTCGCCCGCCACTGCACGCCAAGCGCCTTCAGTTTGCACAAAATCAACATGGCGCACCTCATGGTTAAAGGCGCCGAGTTGATGCATCAGTTTTCCACCTGGGTTCAAGACAAATGAAGAACCATCAAAAGCTTGGTCATCTTGACCGCCAATCATGTTGAGATAAACAAGGGGCACATCGTTTTCTATGACGCGCGCAATCATATGTGACAAACGCACATCATGCTTATTACGGTAGTATGGTGATCCATTCGGCACAAATAAAATCTGCGCCCCGCTTTCTACTTGTGCTTCTGCGACATCAGGGTGCCACGCATCTTCACAAATCGGCGTCCCAATACGCAAGGGCCCGATCGCATATGGGCCCTCGAATGCGCCTTCATCATAAATACGCTTTTCATCAAATACATTATCATTCGGCAAATGATGCTTGCGAATAATCGTCTTTATGCCACCATTTTCACAAATCCAATACGCGTTATAAAGCCTACCTTCCGAAAGATAAGGCGCTCCGACCCCAAGCGCAGGTCCGTTTTCGGTCATTCGTGCGAGCTCTGCAACGTGCTTCATGGCCTCGCGAATAAATTGCGGCTTTCGGACCAGATCTTGAGGTTGATACCCAGCCAAAATCAATTCAGGAAAAGCTATAAAATGCGTACCACTGCTCTTATAACCTTGATAGATTTCCTCTACTTGCTGCGTATTGCCACGCAAGTCTCCCACACGGGGGTTAATCTGAGCGATTGTTATGCGAAATCGATCTTGATCTGTCATCTTACCCTCAATTTACACGATAAAGATATTATTAGGGATGTAACACAAAGATAGGTAAAGGAAAGACCAAAGCAACAAATCATTTGAAGATGCCCGCATATCGCCCTAAAGTCACTTGCAGTAAAAGCTTCGGATAATAAGGTCTTTATATATGCCCCTCCCATACTCTGCCTTAATCTCAAAAATCATGACTATGGCATTTATTTCGGCAGCTATTTTGCCGAGCCACCTATTGGCTCAGAACAATTTTGCAACTCAGCAATTTAGTGAGGGCGGAATATATGAAGGGGAATACAACCAAAATGGCCAGCGCCATGGAAAAGGCACCTACTCATTATCAAATGGTTTTGAGTATAGCGGAGATTGGCTTGACAATGAGGCAACGGGCACGGGGATTGTTCGATTTGTGAATGGTTCCATCTATGAAGGTGAGCTTACAAACGGCAAATTGCATGGTTTAGGCAAGATTACATACCCTGATGGAAGCCATTATGAGGGCAGCTTTGCGAATGATAAATTTGAAGGCACGGGGCGCGCCGTTTATTTAGACGGTTCTATATACGAAGGAAGCTTTCGTAACGGAGAGCGCAACGGCACAGGCATTCTCACGGATACAAACGGTTATAAGTACAACGGTGAATGGCTTAATGGCATCAAGGCGGGGCGCACAGAAGTCACCTTCCCTGACGGTGCGAGCTATATTGGCCTATTTGCAAATGGCATGCAAAATGGCCTCGGTGTCTTAACATTCCCAAATGGCCCAATTTACGAATGCCTCTGGATCAACAATGAATGCACGGGCGAAGGCAAGCTGACATATGAGAATGGCGACATTTTTGAAGGCAACCTCCTAAATGGTTTGCCGACAGGCTTTGGAACGTTAAAATATTCAAATGGCGACCTCTATTCTGGCCAATTTTCAGAGGGTCAACGCAATGGCGAGGGCAACTTCTCTGCATCCAATGGCTATAGTTATGGTGGGCAATGGCGCTTAGACAGCATCGAGGGCGAAGGCACGCTCACATATCCCGATGGAGCCGTTTATGCAGGATCCTTCAAAGAGGATTTTCCACACGGCCAAGGCACGATCACCTATAGCGACAGCACGACATATACTGGGGAGTGGCAAAACGGTTTGATCCACGGCGTTGGAACTGCGCGCTATGCGAGCGGCCTCATCTATGAAGGCGAATGGCAAAATGGCAAGCGCGACGGCACTGGCATTTCAACTTTTCCAGAGGGCACAATTTACTCCGGTACATTTAAAAATGATCTACGTCATGGTCTTGGCGAACTTAGCATGCCAAATGGCTTTTCGTACAATGGCGATTGGAACATGGGCAAAATTCAGGGCCAAGGGCGCGCTGTTTTTGAAAATGGCGACAGCTACGAAGGCCTGTGGAAAAATGGCATCCAAGAGGGAAGCGGAGAATATACCTTCAAAAATGGTGAAACCATCAATGGTACGTGGAAAAATGGTGTTTTTACAGAGTAACGTTGAGCGCACGATTCGCAAACTCAAAGCGCTTTGAAAAAAGCGACACCTACCAGCCTTTCCGTTGGTAAAACTACGTACATTAACCCATTCTTCATAAAAATCCCTGAAACTCACCTCATTAAAAGAGCTGATTCATTGCGCGAACCACTTGCACGCGCTATAAAACAGTTGAGTTCTTGTAGGGGTGAGACTTGAAATTCGACCGTAGTATAATTGATACCGCGATAGAGATATATGCGGCTTTTAGGAGCTATATTGACTACGCGTGTTCTATTGCCAAAAAATTGAATCTGCAGCCACCCTCCGCAGGCGCTGTGAGTGATGGTATAAATGCCAGCTTATCTTACATAAAACACAATATTTACAACGACAAAGCGAAAGAAAACGCTTCACGCAAAATATCATTTATTCCTTTCGCAGCACCTCAACTCAAGAACGCTCCCGCCTTTCCCTTTATAGCCTTAACGCTTTTTGAATATAAAGATCGTATCACTCAAAGTGATACAAAATTAGGCAATTCAATTTTATCTTATTTAACCAAAAAAATAAGTAATTTTGAAAACATTGGTATTTTTACCCCAAACACGGTAGAAATAACAAACATCTATAAAGAATATCGCATTCATAGCCCTTATGAATGCCCCTTTATAACTGGCAGCTGCAATGATCACATTGTTGACAATGTAGATTCTCATCTGTCTCGTTTAGGCGCGCGCGACCGTGCGCGCTGCTCGCCGCATGGTATCGCTCTAAAAAGATATTAATGCGCAATGATCAGGTCAAAATGGCACGCGAGTGCCGGAAGAAGGAGAAATTATGACCCATTCAAATCTAAAATCGATCGCGATAGCAGGATTAACTGCTATTCCTCTCATGCTAAGTGCTTCAAACTTATCTGCACAAGCCCTCTCATCGTCGAGCTCAACCGACTCTGGCACTGGTGATGAAAAAGGTATTGAAAACATCGTGTCTGTTAAGGGTAAATTTGGAACACAAGACGTTCAAGATGACGCTTTCGAGAATGTCGACGTTGTGACTGCAACTCCAAAAGTCTCAATCATCAAATCTTCTTTAGTCACAAAAGCTACAGGCAATACGACCGCGAATGTTGCAGAAGCCGGCGATACGATCAAGTACTTCTACACAGTGGAAAACACAGGTAATGTTCTTTTGAAAGATGTTAGCTTTGAAGACACTCACCGAATTGCAAACACAGATACAAGTGGCTCAACGGCATTCGGCGACCCAGTTGATATAAACCTATGGGTTAATGCTTGTGCATACGGCAAATTAGATTCCAATTTCACAATTGTAGCAAGCGATGCCGCTGGAGCTGCTGATGCGACGATCACGGCAAGCGACGGAACTGTACTTAACCAAAACGACACTAAATTCTCAGCGGGCGCAGCGGCTACTGCAGGTGCAGCAGCAACGAATGACGTGCTTAAAGAATTTGGTCCAGGCGACACAGTCATCTGTCAAGCAAGCTATGTCGTGACGCAGGCTGATGTTGATTATCTCCAATAATCTAACCCTGTAGTTAGACCTCTCCGTTCCCAGCTCTAATTTTTAGAGCTGGGCTTCCACGCGTAATGGTATTCTTCTAAATGAATAAATTTAGTTTGAAATTTGTGGCTTTAAGCTTTGGGTGCCTATGGGCATTTTCAAGCCATGCGCAAATTACCAATACGATTACTGTTGAAGCAAATTTCAGCTCCACAACGATCAACGCGCAAGACGTTGAATCTGTGCCCGTTATACAAGCGGCTCCTGAGCTTAAAATCACCAAAACAGCTTCAGCACCAGAAATAGGCAACGGAAAACCCGATCGTGCCGATGCTGGTGATACAATCAAATATACATTTGAAATCACCAATACTGGCAACACAACGATCAAAGATGTGAGTCCTGTAGATGACGGCCCAACATTCGGTGGCCATGCTGGTACAGGCAGCCTCTCTGCCTTTACGTTAGTTGGCAATACGCCGGATCTCTTTAAGATCGACCTAACCCCTAACGCAACGGCAACATTCGAAGCTATTTATACAATGTCACAGCTTGATGTTTATCATGCCGCCGATACCATTAATTTGGCAGATCCTGATAAAAGTCTTGTCGAAAATATTGCATATGCAGCTGGGAAATCAGTCAGTGGAACAAGTTTCCAAGACCCAAAACCAGATGAAGCAAGTGTGGAAATTCCCTTTTTCCCAGAGTTATCTCTTGTAAAATCTGCGATTTTAAATGACGAAGAAATTGCAGATGGGTTTGCGCAACTTAATGAAACAATCACCTATACTTACACCGTTACAAACAGCGGCAATGTGCCTTTAACAGACATTTCCGTCGCTGACGTTCATGAAGGAACCAGCCTAACAGCCGGCACTGACATTGTAAGCGAACAACTCTTATCTGAAGGCCCACTGGCCGCAGGGCCAACGGGAGCTGTTTCAATGGATGATGGCACCGCAAACAATGCGATATGGGGCATTTTACAGCCCGGAGCTGTCGCAACATTCACATACATCCACACGGTAACACAAGACGAGGTAGATGACGGATGACCAAATTCATCAAAAGCCTCATGATTTACACCATAGCGTCGATGCTTCTGTTCAGCACTTCTGCAAGCGCTGACATTGAAAACACTGCGCGTGCAAGTGGTAAATATGGAACAAATCCAATTGCTTCGCAAGACTCTAGCCAGGCCGTCGCAGTTGCACCTGCTGCCCCAAAGGTACGTCTCACCAAAACAATCGAGGACGTCTCCGATACAAATGGCTCAAATAGAATAGATGCTGGCGATACAATCACCTATCGCTTTGATGTTGCCAATACAGGCAATTTAACCCTGACAGACGTATTACTGAGCGATCCTCTTATTAATATGTCCAACGTCAGCATGGGAGCTTTAAACCCCGGCGCTTCCAATACAAGCTTAACTGGGACATACCAGATCCTACAAAGCGACGTAAACTCGGGCGCTATTGAAAACTCCGCGACAGTCGTAGCCCAACCGATTGAAGATGGCCTCGGCAATACTCGCCCACCCATCAACGACGAATCCGATGCCGGCGATGAAAACGAAGAGACGCCGACAGCCACGGGAGAATTAGACGGCGATCCGACAAATGACCCGACTGTATATAATATCACCCAAATCATTCAGTTAGATGTGATCAAAGATCTCGTCTCGATTGAGCAAGCTTTCCCATTCGTATTCGATCTGGTTTATGAGATTAGCGCTATCAACACAGGTAATACGACGGTAAGTAATCTCATTTTAGAGGACAACCTAACAGAACAGTTAGCGCCGGCGACCATCGCCCAGTCAAGTATATATATTGAATCTGGAAAGTTTACAGATTCCGACCTAGATGAGAATTATGATGGTGGGCTTGCTGTTGCGAACATACTAAAGCCAAATTTAAGTTTGGATCCGCAAGAAGAATTCACACTTAGAATTGCAACCAGAATCTATATTTCACCAACCGATTTCTCGAATGGCGAATTACAACTCAACAACGCTGTAGAGATAGACGTTGAGCAAGCCGAAGAGCCATTTCCATCCATGTTTAATGGTTTATTTTCTCCTGTAGATGTGAACTTCAGAGACAGTGATTTAGACGGCATTCCTGATAGTGCGGAATCTTCAACAGAAGATAGAGATGGTGACGGAATTCCTGATGCACAAGATTATGACCCAACGGGGTACTTCTATTGTGAGGAAGACGGCTCGATCATCGCCGATGGCCTCATCTTAGTTTCTGCAGTCCCTGGAGGCGGCGGAAATAATGGTGCCATTATAATCGATAGCGACGGCACAAATGGTTTCTTTCAATGGTGGGTAACAGCACCAGGCCTCTACAGCATGACAATCATCACGCCTTCAGGTGTTGCACCTAGCGCAACCCGATTATCTGGCCCAACTATAAATAGTGCAGATTATGCCGGCCAGCCGAGTATTATTTTAGGCTCAAACGAAAATGCAAACACAGGCAACTTGGTGGATTTTTCCGCAGCTGCCAATCCATATCACCTTTCTTTTGATATCGTCGCTGGTAGCCCGCATTTCTTTAATAACAACATACCGTTCCGTTTCTGCGGTACACCTCAATTGGAGTTAGAGAAAAATCTCATTTCCGGCCCCAACTACCTAAGCAACGGCGCGATCGCATTGGACTATGAGTTTAATCTGAGAAACACAGGGAATAGCCGTGCAGCAGATGTTGGGGTTACTGATGAACTCAATTCAGTATTTGGATCCGGCAATTATGACATTATTTCTCTTGCAGTCACTTCAGCGCCCTCATCCTTCTCTGCGACAGAAAATACAGGTTATAACGGCAGCACGGATGCCGAGCTTTTAACTTCTGGGGGCTATCTAGAGCCGAATGATGAAGTAACGATCCGCCTTAGCCTTGAGGTATCGCCGGATGAATCTGGGACGTATGAGAATATAGCAACGGCGACTGGTGAAAGAGTGGTTTCTGGTGATGCGTTACCCTCAGCAGTTGCAACAGAAAGCACGTTTCTACTTTTGACCACAATCTCAAAGGATCTGGTCGTCATAAAAGAAGCTGCCCGTGAGAATGTGAATATTGGCGAAAGCGTCGACTTCACGATCACTGTTGAAAATACAGGAAACTCTGCTTTATTTGGCCTTACCTTAATCGATGCCTTACCTGAAGGTTTAAGGTACAGAAGTGGTAGTGCGAACATTGATGGGGTTTCTCGAGAGCCCAGCGTTTCGCTTGGCGATCTCAAGTGGGAAAACATCACAATCGCCTCTGGCCAAACACGCACATTAAACATCACAACCTTGGTCACCCCTTCGACGTTACCTGGGAAAACAACCAACAAAGCTTGGATTGCACACCCCAGCAATGGCCAGAGAATATCCAACATCGGCGAAGCAGAGATACATGTTCAAATTGATCCACTCTTCCAATGCAGCGCCATCATCGGCAAGGTCTTTGAAGATAAAAACTTAAATGGTTATCAAGATGCGTTTAGCAGCCATTTATTAGAAAATAATTTTGAATCTGAGGAAAAACTGCTAAAAATACAGCAAGCCTTTGGAGAGCCTGGGGTGGGGGATGTAAAAATCATCACACCAACAGGAACGATAATTACAACGGATGAATTTGGGCGCTTCTCAATCCCTTGCGCAGAAACGCCAAAAGGATCAGGAACGAATTATTCATTGAAAGTCGATGAAAGAAGTCTTCCTGAAGGGCACCAGCTAACGACAGAAAACCCACGAACAATGCGCCTCACTGCTGGGATCTTTGCCGAAATGAATTTTGGCGCAGCACAAGGGAATGTTATCGAAATCAAACTGAATGCTAATGCATTTGATCGCGATGGGAATATCATGCCACACATGAAGGATGCGATTGGCAACATAAGCAATCAAGTTGAGGAAAAACACTCATTCGTGAAGCTAGAATACTACTATGATGATGAGAGCCCTGCCGAAGCACGTCGTCGCCTACAACAAGTAGAGGCTATCATTAGAAATGATTGGGACAATCGCAAGAAAAAGTTAACCATTAGCCAGTCAATTTTTGCGACTGAGTAGAGAAGTATCATGCCCCGTATAAAAGTTACGCCAATCTTATGCACACTTGCGCTTCTAGCGAGCACGACGGCTTTGACACATAGTGCCTATGCTCATGGGTTATCGATCAGCCTGAATGGCGAAAGTATCGTAGAGGATCAAGCGCTAGAAACTGTTGCACAAGAAGTTGGCTTGAAAATCGAACAAGCGAATGTAACGGTCGATTATGATAATACTTCTGCAGATAAATCCCTAATCTTGGATGTTTTCGAGCATCCTCAAATGGATAAAGTTTTTATAAAAACTACGTCTAACTATCCAAATTATATCAAAAAAAGTGAAATTCGATTATACGAGAGATCTCTAAATGAGCGCCCAAAGCTACTCGGCGCTTATGAAGTGAAGGCAAATGGCACAGCTGAGATCGACGTACCTCTGGAGAATGTTGATATCGTCTATCGTGTTTACGGCAAACGTGGCAGATATGATGAAACCACGCCTATAGAACTGGGAATAGAGACCGAAGAACCCAACCAAAACCAATTTTCAGATACCCTAGATACAGACAATATAAATGTTGCAGGTAGCACCGTAACTGTCGCAGCGACAAACATAGCAGCCGGTGGTTCTCTTTCAGCATTTGGCCATAACACGCGTGCAAGCCGCGATGGTAGCGCTGTTATTGAGCGCATTTTGCCCTCTGGAAATTACGATCTTGATGTGGTCGTCCTCGATCAAAATGGCACGATAAACTTTGGAGAATCCATCGAGGTGGATAGTTCACAGCTGGTTTATTTTGTCGTTGCTGATGTGGAATACTGGCGCCGCCAAGATCTTTCATCCAAAGAATACGAGTCAGGCAACTCAGCCCGATTGCAAGTTTTTGTAGATGGTCAAACAAAAGGCGGCGTATCGATTATAGGCTCTTTAGATACGGCTGAAGGCCCCATCGAAGATATCTTTACTCGCCTTGATGAAAAAGATCCTCGCTCTATGGCCAGCAGGCTCGAAGTTGAACCGCCTCAGATCACATACGGGGATGATAGCACGCAAGAAGATACCACCCCGACTTCTGGGCGCCTATATTTCAAAGCACAGAAGAATGAAAATTATTTCTTATGGGGTGATTTCGCGACCGATATTAATGGGTCACAACTCATCAGAAACGATCGTTCTCAGTACGGCGCAAAAATCAATTTAGAAAGCGCCAAGACCACGCAAACAGGCGACCCTAGACTTTCGTTTACCGCATCAGCGGGCCAGCGCGACCAACTTTTTGGTAGGGAGGAGTTCCGCGGAACGGATGGGACGGTTTATTTCTTAAGCCGAAACGATATCACTCGCGGTACAACAACAATCGAAGTCGAGGTGCGCGATGCGATCACAGGGCGCACGATTGAAAGAAAAACATTAAGAGCTGGCGATGATTATATAATCAACGAGTTCCAAGGCGTTATCCGCTTGAATGACCCCATCAGCGCCTCCTCGAATTCGTCACTTATAGAAACCCAAATTGGGGGCGATGAGGAAATCTATCTTATCGCAAACTATGAATATACACCAATTGGATCCTCCGATGCCGGCTTTAACCTCAGCGGCCGAGGCGAAGCATGGGCAAGTGATAATCTGCGCATCGGGGCCACGGCCCTCTCTCAGAGCAATGGCACATCGACACAAAAAGCTTATTCAGGTGATATTCGCTATCATTACGGCAAAAATAGCTTTGTGCAGTTAGATTATGCTCAAACAGAAGGGCCAGGCTTTAACTTCCTGTCTTCAAACAACAGTGGCCTTTCAGGGCAAATCAATCAAGCAACAGCGGGGGAAGGCAGCTCTGCCAAGCTGAGTTTTGACTTTGACTTGGCGGATATTAACCCCGATGCCAAAGGCAACATCGGCGGATATGCTGAAACACGCACCCAAGGCTTTTCTACACTCGACACACAGGTTAGCGCCGCAACAGGTGATCAAATCCTATTTGGCTTTTACGCAAAGAGCGAAACCTCCACAGGCTTAAAATACGGCCTCTCACTAGACCATATCGATAATGAAACTGGTGCACAAAGCAGTGTTGTCAACGGCTTTGTCGCGACTGAAATTTCGTCCAACGTTGATATTGAGCTCGCAGCCGAACATCAGATCCAAAAAACAAACACCTCCAAGAACCAAAGGACAGATCTTGCCGCGCGTCTAAATTTCACTCCAACTGACAACAGCCGGTATTATGCCTACATTCAGCAAGCCGTTTTGTCTAAAGGCATTGCTCAGAACAACCGTTACGGCCTTGGCTCGGAATTAAAATTCCAAAACGGTTGGGCGCTCAATGGTGAGATTTCTGATGGTTCAACGGGGACAGGCCTCTCATTTGGCGTCAATAAAGAAGATGAAGCTGGGAATACGACTTATTTTGGATGGGAAGTCGATCCAGATCGCACACAATCCACAAATATCAGCCAAAGCGACAACCAGCATTTTGTGCTCGGCGGCAGGCGCCAAGTGAGCGAAAAAACACATATTTATGCTGAACAAAATTTTGACTTTTTAGGCCCGCAAAATGAATTTTCAAATTCATTCGGCCTTGAATTCACGCCCAGAGAAAAACTGACCTATGGTGCGACGGTTGTTTTCGCTGATCTCCAAAACGATGCAAGTGGCGATATAGAACGCAAGGCCTATTCATTTAGTGCTGCATATACAGACAGCGACCTCCAAGCAAATGCCCGCGTCGAGGTTCGCCAAGATGAGGAAGTCAACACAACGGGCAATTCTAATACAGACACAATTGTTTTATCCGGCAATCTAGCCTGGAAGATCAACAATAGCTCGCGGGCAACGGCAAGTGTGATTGCAAACCGCACGAAATCAGACACGAATAGTTTCGTTGGCGGCAAATATATCGATGCCTCGCTAGGGTATGCCTACCGCCCAGTCTTGAATGAAAAGTTGAATTTCTTCCTAACACTAAGACATCTCAATGACGACTTCGGCCAAGAAATCAACGGCACAGCTGGCGCTGGCCCTGTACAACTTAGCCAAGTTATAAACATCGAAGGCAATTATGATTTAACACCTCGCTGGACTGTCGGTGGCAAATTTGGGGCCCGGAAAACGCGAAGCGCTTCTCAAAAGGGAACAGCATATACGGATAATGATGCATGGCTCTCCGTTGTGAACGCCCGCTACCGCTTGAACAAAAAATGGGATGGCCTCGTTGAGCTGCGTCATTTCAACGCTGTCGATACAAAATTCTCCGAAACGGGTGCTCTGGCCTCAATTTACTACCACCTAGGCGAAAATGCACAGATAGGCGCAGGCTATAATTTCACTAATTTCTCAGACGATCTCACGGATCTCACACAAAATGA